>JAFVDY010000041.1 GCA_017478265.1 Muribaculaceae bacterium
ATCTCAATGCCGCCGGGCACAACGTACATCCCACCGGCGTCGATATGCTTCTCGGCGCGCGGCTCGAGGTGCGAATTCTTGCGTATCTCGGTGATATATTTGTCCTTAAACAGCACCGAGCCGCCAGCTATCCACCCCTCGGGTGTGAGAATATGTCCATTGAAAATCTGCGTTAACATACTGCACAACAATCTTTTACCCTCACTTTTAAGACACAAAACGGTAAATAATCACCCTTTGTCGATTACAAAATTACAAAAATATTCTCAATTAACAACCTAAAAATTACCCAATAAATGTTAAATAACTGTTAAAACTACAATTTCCATCCCTACCAAAACAAGATGAGCGACCACCCGCAGCAGTGCGGAAGGTCGCTCATTATTGAGAATTACACCAAATCGGCCGTTAATCGGCACACTTGGCGCAGATGTACTCACGGTTGAGACGCGCGATGTTGCTGAGCTTGATGTTCTTGGGACACTCAGCGGCACAAGCGCCGGTGTTGGTACAGTTGCCGAAGCCCAGCTCGTCCATCTTGGCGAGCATAGCCTTTACACGACGCTTAGCCTCAGGCTTACCCTGTGGCAGCAACGCGAACTGGCTAACCTTAGCGCTGACGAATAGCATTGCCGAGCCGTTCTTGCAAGCTGCTACACAAGCACCGCAACCGATACAAGTAGCGCTGTCCATAGCCTCGTCGGCCGCCACCTTGCTGATGGGCAGAGCGTTGGCGTCTTGGGCGCCACCGGTGTTGAAGCTCACGTAGCCACCGGCCTGCTGAATTTGGTCGAAAGCGTTGCGGTTCACCATCAGGTCCTTAATCACGGGGAATGCGGCGCTACGCCATGGCTCGACGGTGATAGTCTCGCCGTCGTGGAAACGGCGCACGTAGAGCTGGCACGTGGTGGCTCCGGTTGCGGGACCGTGTGGGTGGCCGTTGATGTAGAGCGAGCACATACCGCAGATACCCTCGCGGCAGTCGTGGTCGAACATAATGGGTTCCTCACCCTTCTCGACGAGTTGCTCGTTGAGGATATCAAGAGCCTCGAGGAACGAAGTGTCGGTGGGGATATCGTTGAGTTCATACAGCTCGAAGCGGCCCTCTTCCTTCGGCCCTGCCTGACGCCATATTTTCAGTTTGAAAGATATATTTTTTTCCATAGTCGTAATTCGTTTTTAGCTCTTGTAGTTACGGGTTTGTACCTTGATTGCCTCGTAGTGCAACGGCTCCTTGAGCAGTGTGGGCGCCTTGGTGTCGTCTACCTCATATTTCCAGCAGGAGACGTAGAAGAAGTTCTCGTCGTCGCGCTTAGCCTCGCCCTCTTCGGTCTGGTGCTCCTCGCGGAAGTGTCCGCCGCAGCTTTCCTCGCGGTTGAGTGCGTCGTAAGCCATCAGTTCGCCCATAGTGATGAAGTCGCGCAGGCGGAACGCCTTGTCGAGCTCGTTGTTCATGCCGTCTTGCGTGCCGGGAATGAAGAGGTTGGTTTCGAACTCCTTACGCAGTTCCTTGATTTTCTCGATTGCCGTTTGCAGGCTCTGCTTGGTGCGTGCCATGCCCACGTAGTCCCACATGATGTTGCCCAGTTCCTTATGGATGCTGTCGACCGAGCGCTTGCCGCCAATTGCCATGAGGTCGTCGAGGCGTTTCTGCACTTCCTTCTCGGCGCGGTCAAACTCGGGGGTGTCGGTAGAGAAGTGAGGCACGGTGATTTGGTCGCTCAAGTAGTTCTGGATGGTGTACGGCAGCACGAAGTAGCCGTCGGCCAAGCCCTGCATGAGCGCCGATGCGCCCAGGCGGTTGGCGCCGTGGTCGCTGAAGTTACACTCGCCGATAGCGAATAGGCCCTTCACGCTCGTTTGGAGCTCGTAGTCAACCCAGATGCCGCCCATGGTATAGTGTATAGCGGGATAGATCATCATCGGGTTGTAGTAGTTCACGCCGTCGATGGTGTTGGCGAGTTCGCCGGGATTGACGTCGGTAATCTCCTCATACATATCAAAGAGGTTGCCGTAGCGCTGACGAATCACGTCGATGCCAAGTCGGTTGATAGCCTCACTGAAATCGAGGAACACGGCTTGACCGGTGTTGTTGACGCCGAAGCCCTTGTCGCAACGCTCTTTGGCGGCACGGCTGGCCACGTCGCGCGGCACGAGGTTGCCGAACGCGGGATAGCGGCGCTCCAGATAGTAGTCGCGGTTCTCCTCAGGAATATCGCTACCTTTGATTTCGCCCGCCTGCAAGCGCTTGGCGTCCTCAATGTTCTTGGGCACCCAAATGCGGCCGTCGTTACGGAGCGACTCGCTCATAAGCGTGAGCTTCGACTGCTTGTCGCCGTGGCGGGGAATACAGGTGGGGTGAATTTGCACGTAGGCGGGATTGGCGAAGTAAGCTCCCTTGCGATAGCAAGCCATAGCGGCGCTAACGTTGCAGGCCATCGCGTTGGTCGACAGGAAGTAGGTGTTGCCGTAGCCACCGGTGGCTATTACCACCGCGTGGGCGGCGAAGCGCTCGAGTTTGCCCGTGACGAGGTTCTTGGCGATGATACCGCGTGCGCGGCCGTCGATTATAACCACGTCGTGCATCTCGTAGCGGTTGTAGCTCTTCACTTTGCCGGCAGCGATCTGGCGGTTGAGCGACGAGTAGGCGCCCAAAAGCAGCTGCTGGCCGGTTTGTCCCTTAGCGTAGAAAGTACGGCTCACCTGCGCGCCACCGAACGAACGGTTGGCCAACAGGCCACCATATTCGCGGGCGAAGGGAACGCCCTGTGCCACACACTGGTCGATGATATTGTTGCTCACCTCGGCAAGGCGATAAACGTTGGCCTCACGAGCGCGATAGTCGCCGCCCTTGACGGTGTCGTAGAACAGGCGATAAACCGAGTCGCCGTCGTTCTGATAATTCTTGGCCGCATTGATTCCGCCTTGAGCCGCGATTGAGTGGGCGCGACGGGGTGAATCCTGAATGCAGAAGTTGAGCACGTTGAAGCCCATCTCGCCGAGTGTGGCGGCGGCGCTGGCACCTGCCAGACCGGTACCCACAACGATGATGTCGAGCCGACGCTTGTTGGCCGGGTTGACGAGCTTCTGGTGAGCCTTATAGTTGGTCCATTTCTCTGCCACGGGCCCCTCGGGAATCTTGGAGTCGATTGCGGGCTGAGCGTTAATGGTTTTTTCTTTATCTAATTCCATGTTGCTAATAAATAATTTGTGTTGTTAAAGCCTAAAAATTAGTTCCAAACGCGAAGTGCAGCGTGAAGTAGATTGCCTCAACAGCAAAGAGCACGAACACAAGCGTAGCCCAGCCCATAGCGATTTTCTTCAAGCGGGGCAGCCAGTTGTTGCCGTTTACGCCTATCGACTGGAATGCGCTCCAAAAACCATGGCTGATGTGGAACCACAGCGCGCAGAAGCCCAGCAGGTAGATAGGCAGCGTGTAGTACCACCATTCGGGGCCGAACGCGGCGCCGAGGGCCTCCTCGCCGCCTGCGGGACGCTCACCCATAATCTCAGGCAGCTGCATCTTTGCCCAGAATTGGATCAGGTGTACAATCATAAAGCACACGACAATAAGGCCAAGCACAAGCATGTTCTGCGACGCCCAGCTCACCGTCTTGGGTCGTGCGCTCACGTCATAGCTATCGGAGCCACGCGCCTTACGGTTCTGGTACGTCAGCCAGAAGGCATAGATAATGTGTATCGCAAAGCCCGCGGCCAGCACCGCCGTGCCGACAAGGGCATACCAATTCGCGCCCAGAAACTCGCATATCGCCTCGTAAGCCTTCAACGAGAAGATGGCAACAGCGTTCATCAAAGCGTGAAAGGTAACAAACAGGACCAGGAAAAGACCGGTGACACTCATCACCACTTTTCGTCCTACCGATGAATTAGTTAACCACATGATAGTTAAATACTTTTGAATGATAGTTATTAATTGAATTTTATTTTCGTCAGTTTTTCCGCGCAAAGATACTGCTAATTTGCGTAAACGCCAAATATTTCCCCGTTTTTTGCGAAAAATCTACTTTTTATAGCTTTTATAGCGCGCTCAGCAGACTCTCGCGCTTGCGAAGCAGCAGCACAGCGAACGGCACAGCGCCCAGCAGTAACGCCGCCACAGAGGTCGCGTAGCCCGCAGGCATAATAATGTAGACGGCAAAGGTGATGCCATAACCCACCGCCATCGCGGCGGCCGCCACACACAAGTTGCGCACGTAGGTAGAAAGCAGACCTCGAGCGCCCGCCCCCCCAATCACGCCGCGCGCCATCAGCAGATAGACACACAGCGACAGCAGCGAAATCCCTGCCGACACAAGCATAATGGTCGCCACACCGTGTCGCCACAGCGCCAACGCGGCTACCACGATGAGCGTCTTCTCAACCACGAACACGTTGCGGATCACCGATGTACGGGCAAACACCTTGAAAATCAACATCAAATGGCTACACACCGGATACACCAGCCCCCATAGAGCCATTAGCTGCAAATAAGGAATCACCGGTAGCCATTTGGCGGGGAAAAGCACCTCGACTATCGGGCGAGCCAGCGCTATGATGGCGACACAAGCCAGCGAGTTGACCATCGTCATGGTGTTGAAAATCTGTTGTACACGCGCCACCTTGCGCTCGCGAGTGGGCTCCTTGGCAATTAGTGTGAACGCGGTGATGCTCAGCGACGCCTCAAAGCTGTTGAGCGGCGTCTGCAACAGTTTCTGCGCCTGCCCCATATATCCGGCGTGAGTGGCACTGTATTTCCAGCCCAAAATCATAGGGAAAATATATTGCGAAAGCAGATTGAAGATAGTTGAAACCAACAGATTGGCACTGAATCGCCATATCTGCTTGAAACGCGCCACGTCAAATTCCCACCGCAGCTCCCACTTCGAGGTCAGAAGCAATAGCAGCAGCACCGATGCGGGATGAGCCACTTGCAGCGCTACCAAAGCACGATAGCCGCCGCCGGCTATCGCCACCGCTATGGCTACCGCGATTGCCATCGCCACCGCCAGCAGGTTGATAATCGCAAGTTTACGGAATTGCAACCGCGAGCGAAGCCGAGTTTGCTGTGTGACGTTCAAGCCATATAGCACCGTGGCGGCGCCAAGCGCCGGCATCACCTCGCGCAACTCCGGAGCATTGAAGAAGCGAGCCACAGCAGGGCCTATCGCCACATATATCGCCGCCAAAAGCGACGCTACCGCCACGTTGAAGTAGAATACAGTGTTGAAGTCGCGGCGGGTGGGTGAGCCAAGCTGCAAGAGCGCGTCGCCCGTGCCGGCATCCACCAGTACCACTATCATGCCCGTGAACAGGCTAACCATCGCCATCAGTCCGAAGTCGCCGGGGACAAGCAGATAGGCGAGCACGATATTGCCGACGAGCGACAGCACATTGGCGCCGAAGCGCTCTATGAGCGCCCACAGGTAATACAGTCGCGTGCTCATGACAGCTCGACGCCCTCCTCGACGTCGACCTCGGCTTTCTGCCACGACATGAGCATTACGAAGAACACTATCAGCGTAAAGAAGGCGTTGCGAAGCGAGTCGTTATACAACTGCAACAGCAGCACGAGCGCAAACAGGTAGAGTTGCAAATTATAGTTACGTCGCATGCCGGGCGCCGGCGGAAACCACAGATACACCACAAAGAAAAATATTTCCAGCAGCACGCCCAGCACACCTAACTGCACCAGCAGATGGAACACGTAGGGGATGGTGCCGGTCATAACCCACTCGTTGTCGCGATAGAACTCGCTGTTATCCACCAGCGTACCGCCCTTGAAGTGCCCCACCCCATTGCCGGCGATCAGCGTCGACGGCTCGTCGACGAGCTCGCCCAACACCACCAGTTTTGTCAGTCGGGGCACGTCACCGGTCAGACCGCCGGCTTCGCCGTCGCTGTCGTTCTCGAGCATCCATTTGGCAAGACGCTCGGTACTCTCGGCATCCTCGCTCAGCAGATACCCTTCCATATAATAGTCGAGCGAGAACACGTCGCCCTGGCTACCGCCGGTGGCTACCACGTAGGCGGTCATGCCGCCGTAGAACACCAGCGCGAACATCGGCACGGCAAGCACTGTGTAGCGGAAAGTCTTCCGGCCCAAAGGTATCATCAGCAGCATATACATCGCCAGATACACCAAGCTCACTTTGGTCTCGTTGAGGAACGTAGGGAACAGCAGGATTATCAGCCACTTGTTCTCAAGCAGCGATGCCCACAGCCGGTCGCGGTCGAGACGCCGCTGAAGCAAGTAAAACGACACAAGATATATCAGCGTGGACGTGATTCCACTATAGTTCTCGCCCAGGCTACCGCCCACAGGGTCGGTGGCGCCGAAACGGATAAACTGGGTGATGGTGCACGGTGCTTGCACCACTAAATACATGAACAGATGGCGCTCGACGGTGGCGACAAATTGGTCGCGTAACTTATCGTCGCTCAAGAAGAAGTTCAATATCGGAATTACGAACATGAAGCTGATAAAATCGCGCATTCCGTTGAGGTAGAACAGCAGGCTGTAGCGATTTACCAGTAGCGTGCTGAGCGCGGTCACCGCTATCACCACCGCCACCACTGCCATATCGCGGCGGCGCTTCATCGTCCAGCAGCCCAAGGTCACCACCACGGCATCGAAAAGCAGATAAACGTGCGGTAGCACGTCGGCCAATGCCGGTATCACCATCTGCGCGACGTAGCCTATGGTCATCCTTATCCAGAATGCCACAAGCAGCACGCGCAATATGAGTTTACTCTTCTGCACTATTTTCGTCGCTCAATTCCGTGAGAGTTGTTTTACGACTTTCGCCACTCTAAAGAGCTTTTTTCAATCTTTGTCCTTACCGTAGCCATAGCCGTAGCCCATCGACTGCGTCATCTTGGTGTCGTTAAGCACAAGCGAAACGTTCTTCAACTGCTTGCGCTCGATAGCGCCGTTGAGCGTACGCAACAGCGACCGACGGGTGTAAGACGCGCGAACCACAAACAGGGTCGCATCGACAAGCGGCGACAACGAGAAGGTGTCGCTCACCAACGCAATTGGCGCAGAGTCCACTATCACAATGTCGTAACGCTCACGCAACTCGCTTAGCAGCTGCGGCGTACGCTCGCCAAGCAGCAATTCCGACGGGTTGGGCGGAATAGCGCCGCCTGGCAACACGTCGAGGCCTTCCACCTCGGGGCACTGCTGCACGATTGATGACAACTCCACATCGCCGCGGCTCAGATAACTCGTCACGCCCGGAGTCTCGTTTATGCCCAGCATCTGCGCCAACTGCGGGCTGCGTATATCCATGCCCACAAGTGCCACTTTCTTGCCAAGCAGCGCGAACGACGACGCCAAGTTCAAGCTTACCAGCGACTTGCCCTCGCCGCTCACACTCGACGTCACGAGCACCACCTTGTCGGCCTTGCCGGTCATGGTGAACTGAACGTTGCCGCGTAGCAGGCGGAAGAGTTCGACTATCGACGAGCTCTTGCCGGGCTTCACTACAAGCGCGGTGCTGTGGTTGTTATGGCATATCTCGCCCAGTACCGGTGCCTTGACGGCGGCGGCAAGCTCGTCTTGATTAGAGAACTTGGTGTTTAGCAGATTCTTGATATACAGGATTATAACAGGCAGCAACAAGGTGGCGAGCAGCGTAACGAAGAACACTTGCATCTTGCGGGGCAGAACGGGCTCGTTCTTGGCGTAAGCCTTGTCGACAATGCGGCCGCGAGGCGTGGTGGCGGCAAGCACAAGCGCGTTCTGTTCGCGCTTCTCGAGCAGGAACGTGTATAGCTCGTTCTGAATACCTTGCTGGCGATAGAGCGAACGCATATCGCGCTCAAGCGAAGGCAACTTCGACATCTCGCCAAGCGAACTGCTGCTGAGAGTGTTGGCACGGCCTATCTGAACCTTAAGCGCGTCGAGAGTGTTGTTTACGCCCTTGAGAACGTTGGCGCGCATAGCGTCGATTTGGTCGTCAAGCACTTGCATCTGCTGGTTGCTGGGGTTAGCACTCGCGGCGAGACGCGTGCGTTGCACTATCAACTCGTTGTAGGCTCGCACAGGGCTGCTGGCGGCAGTGCTATCGACATCAAACGGAATATAGCTGTAACGGTTCTTGGGGTCGGACACAAATTCCTTGATCATGCCCACTATGCGATAGCGGGTCTCGAGACGTATCACCTGATTGTCGGCGCGCTCTTGTCGGCCTATCAGGGTCTTGGTCTGCAACTCCACATCGGCAATGCCGTGGCTGCGTTTATATGCCTCTATATTGGCTTCGCTGCCGGTAAGCCCTTCATGCACAATGGCTATGCGCTTCTCAATAAAGGCTCCGGTGTTGCGAGCCTCTTCGTCTTTCTCCTGCTGACTGCGCTCGTTGTATAGCGCGATTATAGTGTTAAGGATATCCTTGCCGCGCTTGATGTTGCTATCCACCACGTCGAGATAGATAGCGTTGGCTTTCTTGTTGACGGTGCGTATCACCATCTTCTCGGCCATCTTCTCGGCGAGCATATCGTTGCCGGCCACCACCGCGTTGATTGTCACTTCCTTGCCTGGCGTGTAGCCGTTGGCGGCTTTCACTTGATACGCGCCCCACGTGGTGATTACGTTATACGGTAATTTTACGCCCTCCTTCTCGGCAAGCGTGGTGAACAGGCCTTTCTTCACCGTGATGTCGGCAAGGCCTTTCTTGTTGACTTTGATTTTGAACGATAGCGAGGCCGTAAGCGTGTCGAGCACGTTCTCGGGACAGTCGATTACAATGGGCGATGTGTTGTAGTGGTCTTCTTTCTTCAAGAAACCTTTTTTCTCGTAGTAGCGGCGGTTAAGCCCCAACTCTTTAATCATGTTGCGGCACAGCTCGTGCGATCCCATCACCACTATCTCATCGTCGACTTTTGTGCCGCTTCCGCCCAAAGCGAGGGTCTTAAGCATCGACGATGCGCCCATCTTGCTGCCGCTACCGGTGCTGCTGTCGCTCTCCGACACCATCACAGTCGACATCACCAAGTACTCGGGAGCCTTTACGCGCAGATAAAGCCACGCCAATGAGCAGCACACTATCAGCGACGCCACAAACAGCCACCAATACCTACGATATTTGCGCCATATCGCGCC
>JAFVDY010000042.1 GCA_017478265.1 Muribaculaceae bacterium
ACCGGCACTGGCACGGGGAACGATACAGTGCATCGGCGCCACCACACTCGACGAGTACCAAAAGTATTTCGAAAAGGATAAAGCGCTCGAGCGACGTTTCCAAATCGTCATGGTCGACGAGCCCGATGAGCAAAGCGCTATCGCTATCCTGCGCGGACTGAAGGAACGCTACGAGAACCATCACAAGGTACGGATTAAGGACGATGCCATCATTGCCGCGGTCCGACTAAGCGAACGATACATAAGCGACCGTTTCCTGCCCGATAAGGCCATCGACCTCGTCGACGAGGCGGCGGCAAAACTCCGTATCGAAATGGACAGCGTGCCTCAAGCGCTCGACGAGATACAACGCAAAATCGCGCAACTCGAAATCGAACGGGAAGCAATCAAACGCGACGGCGACGAGCAACGTATTGCCGACCTCGACAAGCAACTCGCCACACTGCGCGACAGCGAGAGCGACTACAACGCCAAATGGAAAAACGAGAAAGAACTCATCAACAAGATTCAGCAGAACAAAATCGACATCGAGCAACTAAAGCACGAGGCCGAACGCGCCGAACGCGCAGGCGATTACGCCCGAGTGGCCGAAATCCGTTACTCGCTCATCAAGCAAAAGGAGACCGACAACGCAGCCTACCAGCAACGGCTCGTGGCCATGCAAGGCGACAAGGCCGTAATCAAGGAGGAGGTCGACAGCGACGACATCGCCGCGGTGGTCGCACGATGGACAGGCATTCCCGTCACCAAGATGCTGCAAAGCGAAGGCGAGAAACTGCTGCACCTCGAGGACGAGCTCCACAAGCGCGTCATCGGACAAGACGAGGCCATACGAGCCATCAGCGACGCCGTGCGACGCAGTCGTGCTGGACTGAACGACCCGCGCAGGCCGATAGGTTCTTTCATCTTCATGGGCACGACGGGAGTGGGTAAAACCGAACTCGCCAAGGCGCTCGCCGACTACCTTTTCAACGACGAGAACATGATGACGCGTATCGATATGAGTGAATATCAAGAGAAATTCTCCGTCACACGACTCATCGGCTCGCCTCCTGGCTACGTGGGATACGACGAGGGCGGACAGCTCACCGAGGCGGTACGCCGAAAGCCTTACAGCGTAGTGCTCTTCGACGAAATCGAGAAAGCTCACCCGGATGTGTTCAACGTGCTGCTGCAAGTGCTCGACGATGGACGACTTACCGACAATAAGGGACGAACAGTCAACTTCAAGAACACTATCATCATCATGACGAGCAACCTCGGAAGCGATCTGATTCGGCAACGTTTTGAGCACCTCAACGCCGACAACCGTAGCTCTATCATCGAGCGTACTCGCAATGAAGTGTTCAACTTGCTCAAGACCACAATTCGACCGGAGTTCCTCAACCGTATCGACGAGATTATAATGTTTACACCGCTCGACGAGCAACAGATAGCGCAAATCGTTACTCTACAACTCAACAGCGTCAAGAAGATGCTCGCCTCTGCCGGAATCAACATCGAGTTCACGCAAGCCGCCGTAAGCGCTATAGCACAGGCGGGATACGACCCGGAGTTCGGAGCGCGACCGGTCAAGAGGGCCATTCAGAACTTGGTTCTCAACGACCTTTCACGCGACATTATCGCCGCAAGAGTCGACCGCTCTCACCCCATCACCATCGACGCCACGCCCGACGGCCGTATCACATTCAACAACTAACCGCACGCCATACGGCGAACAACACCTTAAGGCGGCCGAGACTCCCTTCTACGTCTCGGCCGCCTTTCTTTTCTGGTCCCACCCCCCCTACAAAAAAACAATATTTGCCTATGTTTTGAGACAAATCAAACAATTTTTACCTATATTTTAGAACAAATTCAACATTTTCTTGCCCATGTTTTAGGAAAAATCATTACCTTTGCACCTGTAATTAAACCATATAGCTATATGATTAAAAGAAATCTACTTCAACATCTTCGCCGATGGCGCAACAAGAAAGACCATAAGCCGCTTATCCTTCGCGGCGCACGGCAGGTGGGTAAGACCACGCTTGTCAAGGAATTCGGTAAGGAATTCGATACTTTCATCTCGCTCAACCTCGAAAGAAAGAGTGATGCGCAAGCTTTCGCTTTAGCCGACAATGTTAAAGAGGTTTTCGAGTTTATATGTCTGCAACGACAACTTTCAATTAACACAAACTCTTCTACATTATTGTTTATCGACGAGATTCAAGAGGTGCCAAAGGCGGTGGCTATGCTGAGATATTTCTATGAAGATTTGCCATGGCTTTATGTAATCTCTGCCGGGTCGCGGCTGCAATCGCTTATCAATCAGCATATCTCGTTCCCGGTTGGACGTGTTGAATACATGATGCTACACCCTTGCTCTTTTATCGAGTTTCTCGATGCAATGGGTTATGAACAATATATCGAGAAAATTAACAATCTCAATGTTTCTCCCCTACTCCACCAACCGTTGATGAAGCTGTTCAATCGATATGCGCTCCTCGGTGGTATGCCGCAGGTTCTCGACCAATACGCCCAAAGCAACGATATCACCTCGATTGCCCCTGTTTATAGCTCCCTTCTTAACGGATACACCGACGATATAGAGAAAATGAGCGACAACGCACGACTCATAGCCATTCTACGACACATTCTATTATATGGATGGCAATTCTCAGGTCAAATCATAAAGTTCAAGGGGTTTGCCGGTAGCACGTACTCATCGCGCGATATTCACGAGGCTATGGTGGTGCTGCAAAGGGCATTCCTGCTCAATCTCGTCTATCCTACAACTAATGTCGAGGCTCCGGCTATACCGGCTCTGCGACGTTCGCCTAAATTATTTTGGTTCGACAATGGGATTGTAAACTTCAGCGCCGGTATTCAAAATGAATATCTTACTCACACCGACCTGCTCGCAATGTGGCGCGGCAATAGTGCCGAACAAATTGTAGCACAAGAATTATCCATTCTTCTAACCGACAAACTCCACCCGGGCGAACTCCAATTCTGGGTCAGAGATAAGGCGGGAACAACAGCCGAAGTCGATTTCGTATGGCAAAATAGCGTTAAGCTCATCCCTATTGAGGTGAAAACAGGCACTAACGCTCACCTGCGTTCGTTACAATCGTTCATGGCGACCGATGGAGCGCCCGATATCGCCATTCGCATTTGGAGCGGCCAATTACGGCACGATTTACTGCGTTCACGCGCAGGAAAGCCTTTCCTCCTTATCAGCCTTCCGTTCTATTATATCAGCCAACTCGAGAATGTTATCGCCAACGCGCCATTACACTCAATACAAAAATAAAGTTGCTTTCCACGCTATTCTTCATTACCTTTGCACCTCTACAAAAATTATAAATTAAAAATTCAACCACTGTCCCACCGCATAGCTGACGTCAGCTCACTACGGATAACCCACGGTCGCGACCGTGGGTTACGACCCTCATCAGCTCCGCAGCCGAAGGATGCACACAAAACCTACAACTAGTGTCCCATGTTTATCAAACAGATAAATATCCACATAATCATGCAAAACCGACCATAAAACCACTGTCCCACCTGTCCCACAACGCATATTCTCTCATTTGTCCCACGCCTCACCACTGTCCCACACATAATAAAAAAGTTGTTATGAGTTGTTCTAGTTAGCCCCGCATTAAGGTGCTTGCGACGTATGTGGGGGATTGTTGTTTTATATCGCCCGCTATACCCGTGACTACTGTCCCGGCTTTTATAAACCGGAAACGAAAAAAATTTTATTTTTAATCAAAAAATCACTACCTTTGCGGGTTCTACGGTTTAATTTATTAGATAATCTACTGATATGCTGGAATATATAAGCGGAAAAGTGGCTGAACTCAACCCTGCATTCGCCGTGCTCGACAACCATGGCATTGGCTATATGCTCAACATCAGCCTTACCACCTACGACGAACTAAACGCCAAACTGGCGCGCAACAACGATGAGCCTCAGCGACTCTACGTGCACGAGGCAATACGCGAGGACGCGCACCTGCTCTTCGGCTTCTACACCAAGCGCGAACGCGAGCTCTTCCTGTTGCTCATCAGTGTCAGCGGCGTCGGTCCTAACACAGCCCGAGTCATTCTATCTTCGCTCAATCCCGCCGACCTCGAACAAGCTATAGCAGCTGAAAACGTGGCGGCACTCAAAGCCGTCAAGGGCATCGGCGCAAAGACGGCACAACGGATTATTGTTGACCTACGAGATAAAATAAAAGTGGCTTCGGTTACGTTATTAGAAAATAGCGACGCCAATGCCGGTGGCGCAAGCCATGCTATGGACGAAGCTCTTGCCGCTCTCGTCATGCTCGGTTTCCCGCAGGCGGCATCGCTCAAAGCGCTTAAGCAACTGTTTAAAAACAACCCTGCCACCACAGCCGAGCAAGCTATCAAGCAGGCGCTCAAGATGCTTTAATTGAACTGTTTTACTATAAGTAAGAATAACGAGAAAGATGAGACTTTTTAGCGACAAATTCCGACTCTCAGTCGCCATCGTGGTGCTGGCCATCATGATGGTGTTCGACTTTGTCGCTATCGCTCAATACAACAAAACCACACTCGCTCCTCCGCCACCGCCGCCCGAAAAAATACCGGCGCAAAAGGGCGAGAAAAAGCAACGACCCGTCAACCTGCGGTACGAGGTAAAGCCAACCATTCCCGGTAGCTACGACGACATCGTGCCATCGGAACATGCGGCCGACCTCAAAGACCCGTCTAATATCGTAACAACCACCGAATACGACTATGAGACAGGCTGTTATATCGTGCGCACAAAAATCGGCGACCAGGAAATCATCACCCCGCTCATTCTCTCGCCCGACGAGTACAACAACATAGCCGTGCGCGAGTCGATGATGGAATACTACCGTGCCAAGAACGCCGAATCGCTCGAGCAGAAGGAGAAAAACCCTTTCAACTTCCTCGATATGCAGTTCGGTCTCGGCCCGCTCGATAAAATCTTCGGCCCCGGCGGCGTTCAGCTCAAGACCCAAGGCTCGGTGAAAATAAAAATGGGTATCAAGAGCAACAAGACCGACAACCCGGCTCTTTCAGTAGAGTCGCGACGTAAAACATATTTCGACTTCGACCAGCAGATACAAGCCAACATCACAGCTTCGGTAGGCGACAAGATGAAGTTCAACATGACGTATAACACCAACGCCACATTCGACTTCGACAACAAAAACCTCAAACTCGCCTACGAGGGTAAAGAGGACGAAATAATAAAGAACATTGAGGCCGGTAACGTGAGCATGACCACAGGATCGTCGCTAATTCGAGGTAGCGCGGCGCTTTTCGGTATCAAAACCAAACTGCAATTCGGCAAGCTTACAGTGTCGGCGTTAGTATCCCAGCAGAACTCACAATCGCAGACGGTCAACACTAAGGGCGGCGCGCAGACCACACCCTTCTCCATCAGCGCCGATAAATACGACCAAAACCGTAACTTCTTCCTCGCCCACTTCTTCCGCGACAACTACGACACATGGTGCTCGAAGCTCCCTCTGGTGTCGAGCGGCGTCAACATCACGCGCGTCGAGGTTTGGATCACCAACAAGCGGAGCACCTACGACAACTCGCGCAACATCGTCGCATTTATGGATATGGGCGAAAGCAACCATATCTTCAACAACCACTGGATGTCGACCTCCGTCACCGGACTACCGAGCAACGAGGCTAACTCGCTGCCTAACGAGATTAAGGAGCAATACGCCGGCGCACGATACATGAGCGAGGTGGCTACAGCGCTCGCGCCACTGCAGGCCTACGGCATCGAGGGCGGACGCGACTACGAGAAAATCGAGAGCGCCCGACTCCTCACCGAGAGCGAGTACACCATCAACAAGTCGCTCGGTTACATCCAACTAAAGCAAGCTCTTAGCGCCGACGAGGCTCTCGCCGTCGCTTTCCAATATACCTACGGAGGGCAAACCTACCAAGTGGGTGAATTCTCGGCCGACATCACCGCCACCGATCAGTCGCTCTTCGTCAAGATGCTCAAGAGCACAACCGTCTCGCCGCGCACCCCCATGTGGCACCTGATGATGAAGAACATCTACTCCATCGGCGCCTACTCCATGGCAAAGACCAACTTCAAGCTCAATATCAAGTACTTGAGCGATACCACAGGCACCAAACTGATGTACATCAACGCCGGCGACATCTCGGGCAAACCGCTGCTGCAAGTGATGAACCTCGACCGTCTCGACGCCAACAACGAGACTAACCCCGACGGACGATTCGACTACATCGAGGGATACACTGTTAATTCCAGCAACGGCAAGGTAATCTTCCCGGTTGTTGAGCCTTTTGGCGCTCACTTGCGCAAGAAAATCAACAACGACGCCATTGCCGACAGCTACGTCTACCAAGAGCTATACGACTCAACTCTCACCATAGCCCAACAGATTCAAGACAAGAACAAATTTGTGCTTGAGGGAGAATATCAGTCTTCGTCAAAAGGCAACACCATCAACCTCAATGCGATGAATGTGCCCAGAGGCTCTGTAAGAGTGACCGCGGGCGGTGTTGAGCTTACCGAGAATAGCGATTATACCGTCGACTATAGCATGGGTACGGTCACTATCACCAACCAAAGCATTATCGATGCCGGGACCAACATCAGCGTATCGCTCGAGAACCAATCCACCTTCTCGATGCAACGTAAAACGCTACTCGGTCTCGACCTGGACTACGCCTTCAACAAGGACTTCCACGTCGGCGCTACCATCATGCACTACGGCGAGAAAGCGCTCACCGAGAAGGTCTCAATCGGCAACGAGCTGGTAAAGAACACCATCTGGGGCGTCAACATGGCGTACAACGGCAAATTTATGTGGCTAACCAACTTACTCAACAAAATACCCACAGTCAACGCCACAGCGCCCTCACAAGTGAAATTCACCGGAGAGTTCGCACAACTTATTCCGCACAAGGCCAACACCGGCTCCAACGCCGGAAGCTCATATATCGACGACTTCGAGTCAACTCAGTCGGGCATCGACCTGCGCTCGCCATACTCATGGTTCCTGGCTTCTACGCCCTACGACAACAGCGCCACAGGACTCTTCCCCGAAGCGGGACTGAGCAACGACGTAGCCTATGGCAAAAACCGCGCCCTGCTCGCGTGGTACACTATCGACCGCCTCTTCACACAGCGCAACTCAAGCTACGTGCCGGGCTACATCAAGAACGACCTCGACCAGCTTTCCAACCCCTACGTGCGAGAAATACCCTACACCGAGGTCTTCCCCGGTCGAGAGCTGAACTACGGCGAATCGTCCACTATCCAGACGCTCAACCTCTCGTTCTATCCCAACGAGCGCGGACCATACAACCTCGATGCCGACAACCTCGACTCCGAAGGCAAGCTGCTCAACCCCGAGAAGCGATGGGGCGGTATCATGCGCAAACTCGACAACACAAACTTCGAGCAATCCAACATCGAGTACATCCAATTCTGGCTTCTCGACCCATTTCTTGACCCGAATAACAACAACCGCGATGGCGGCGACTTCTATATCAACCTCGGCGAAATAAGCGAGGATATCCTCAAGGACGGTCTCAAGAGCTACGAGAACGGTCTGCCCATCGACGGACAATACGACAACGGCTCCATACGCGAGAGTAAGTGGGGACGTGTGTCGACGCAAACTTCCATGACCTACGCGTTCGACAATACCGCCGGATCGCGCGTATATCAAGATTTGGGTCTAAACGGTTTGTCGAGCAACCAAGAGAAGGAATTCGACACCTATCGCGAGTTCACCAACCAGCTGCGACGCAACCTGCCCGCCACCACCATCGCGGCCATGGAAGAGGACCAATTCTCGCCGCTCAACGACCCCGCCTCCGACAACTACCACTTCTATCGCGGCTACGACTTTGATGAGCAACGCCTCTCCATCCTCGAGCGTTACAAGCATTACAACGGCACCGAAGGCAACTCACTCAGTGCCGAGGACGCAAGCGACGGAATGTACCAGAGCGCACGCTCGGTGCCCGATGTCGAGGACATAAATCAGGACAACACCCTCAACGAATACGAACGCTACTTCCAGTATCGCGTATCTATACGCCCCGAGGACCTCAAGGTGGGACAAAACTTCATCATCGACCAGCAGAAAACCAAAGTGCGCACGCGCAATGGTCAGGAGCAAGAGGTTACTTGGTATCAATTCAGCATTCCTCTGCGCGAGTTCGAGAACAAGGTGGGCGCAATCAACGACTACACCACCATCCGTATCATGCGTATGTTCATGACGGGCTTCAAGGCCGTAACCCACATGCGTTTCGCTTCGCTGCAACTGGTGCGCGGCGAGTGGCGTAACTACGACTACAACCTCAATATGCGAGGCGACGCGCCGGCTCTCGGTAGCATCAACGTCAACTCGGTCAACATCGAGGAGAACTCGGCGCGCGAACCGGTCAACTATGTACTCCCGCCGGGTGTATCGCGTATTATCGACAGCGGACAGTCGCAAGTAACGCAACTCAACGAGCAGTCGATGCAGATGAAGGTCGAAGGCCTCCAGCCGGGCGACGCGCGCGGCGTATACCGCAACATTCAGCTCGACCTTCGCACCTACAAGCGCCTGCAAATGTTTGTACACAACGAGGCATTCGTCGACAACGCCACCAACCTGCAAAACGGCGACGTTTCAATCTTCCTGCGCGTGGGCTCCGACATCAAGAACAACTACTACGAGTATGAGGTTCCTTTGGCTGTGACGCCACCCGGACACTATAGCACCAATAGTAGCAGCGACCGACTTAAAGTGTGGCCCGAGAGCAATATGCTCGACATCGACCTCGACGTGCTCACCGCCGTAAAGCGCAACCGCAACGCACGTAAGATGCGAGGCGAGGAAGGCGTGGGCTACGCCCTGCGCTATACCGAGCAAGACCCCGCCCACGGCAACAACCGCGTAACTGTAATGGGTAACCCCTCGCTCAGCGAAGTGCGCGTAATGATGATTGGCGTGCGCAACAATGTCAACGCCACAAAGGACTTCGTTGTATGGTGCGACGAGTTGCGTGTAACCGACTTTGATAGCGAAGGTGGCTGGGCGGCTAAAGCCAACCTCAACTTGATGATGAGCGACATCGCCACTGTAAATGTGGGGTGGCACAAGGAGACGACCGGCTTCGGCTCGGTAGACCAGGGACTAAACCAACGGCGACTCGACAACTACGACCAATACAACATAGCATTCCAGGTGGATGCCGGCCGGTTCCTACCTGAAAAGGTTAAGCTGCACGCGCCCATATACTACTCCTACAGCAACGAGAAGACTACGCCCAAGTACAATCCTCTTGATCAGGATATCCTGCTCAAGGACGCGCTTAACACCTGCGAGACCAAGGAACAGAAGGACTCTATCAACGCCTATGCCGTCACTCAACGCACGGCCAAGAACTTCTCCATCACCGGACTCAAGTTCGACGTTAAGAGCAAGAACCCTATGCCCTGGGATCCCGCCAACTTCACTTTCAGCTACTCCTCGAGCAAGCAACACCTCAACGACCCCGACAACGTATACGAGAACACCAACGACTATCGCGGCAGCCTGCAATACAACTGGGCGCCCTACATCAAGCCGTTCAAACCGTTCAACAAGATGATCGACGCCAAGAACAAGAACATGAAGTTCTTCCGCGACTGGGAGTTCCGGTGGCTACCGAATTCAATAGCATTCAGCACCAACATCTCGCGATATTACTACGAGCAACAGACGCGCAACGAGACTGATGTCACTGTGCAACTACCCGTTGCGGTCAGCAAAAACTTCCTCTGGGACCGTCAGTTCGCCATCTCATGGAATTTCACCAAGTCGTTGAGCTTCTCGCTCAATACCCAGACCACAGCCCACATCCTCGAACCGGTCGGACAAGTCAACAAGAAGCTCTTCCCCGACAAATACCGCGACTGGAAGGACAGCGTCCTCACTAGTATCAAGGATCTCGGTACGCCGTGGGCCTACAACCAGTCATTCACAGCTAGCTACAAAGCGCCTTTCAGCTCAATTCCAATCCTTAGCTTTATCACAGCAAGCGCTAGCTATAACGCTACATACAACTGGGCTCGTGGAACAACCGTCGATGGTGTGGTCTCGGGCAACAACATCGCCAACCAGCGTGCCATCAACGTCGAGGGGCGGCTCAATATGGACCAGTTCTACAGCAAAATTCCCTACCTCAACGACATCAACAAGCGCTTCTCCGGATCCGGAAACAACAATAACAACAACCGAAACAACAAGAAAGCGACCAAGAAGCCGAAGAAGTTCGACCGCACTATCACCCTCAAGGACGACACCACATTCATGCTACAACACAACATGAATGTCAAGAAGATTCGCGTCACTGCAACCACCACCGATGGTAAACGCTACCCAATCAAGTATAACGTCAAGGACAACAACAACATCGAAATCACCAACCGGGAGAACGTCAACGTCAAGGTGGTCGTAACTGAGGTGATGGGAAGCGACCGCGGAGGATTCTGGAGCGAACTAGCACAGTACTCGGTGCGCTTCCTCATGAGCGTCAAGTCAATCAACGTCAAGTGGCGCGACACCAGGCAGCTGTCGTTGCCGCAGTTCATCCCCGATGTAGGCGACATCTTCGGACAGTCCACGCGTTACAACGTTCTTGCTCCGGGTCTCGACTTCGCGTTCGGCTTCACCGGCGAGGACTACATCTACAAAGCCAAGGAGCGCGGATGGCTACTCGGCGACAAGACCATGACCTCGCCAGCCCTCTTCGCCAAGACGCAAGAGTTCAACATCGAGGCGCAACTCGAGCCTATCGCCGGCCTTAAGATTACCCTCAACGGTAACCGTACCGACAACCGTACGAGCCAGGTGCACTTCATGTACGACGACATGAGTACCCTCTACTCGGGCACCTACACCAAGACTCATATCGCCATCAAGTCGGCTCTCCGTGGAATGAACGCCAAAAATGAGTATCAGTCCAACACGTTCGACCAATTCTTAGAGAACATCCCCATCGTTGCCAAACGCCTCGAGGAGCAATACCACGGCACTACCTACCCCTCGGCGGGCTTCCTCGCCGGAACGGCTTATGCCGGACAGGAGTTCAACCCCGAGAACGGCACAATCAACCAAGCCAGCAGCGATGTCCTTATCCCCGCTTTCATGGCGGCATACAGCGGACGTAGCGCCAACAAGGTGACGCTCAACCCGTTCCCCTCAATTAAGGAAATTCTGCCCAACTGGCGAGTCACCTACGACGGCCTCATGCGCATTCCCTGGTTCAAGGAGAAGTTCCAGTCGATCACCCTCACCCACGCTTATCAGTGTACTTATAGCGTTGGCTCTTACAACTCGTTCACCGACTGGGTGCAGATAGGCCAAGGACTCGGCTACACAAAGGATGCCCTCACGGGTAGCCCCATACCATCGTCGCCCTACAACATCTCGTCGGTAACAATCACCGAGAAGTTCGCGCCCCTCATCGGCTTGCAGGCCACGCTCAAGAATGGCTTGACACTCAACGTCGAGTATCGCGACAGCCGAACCCTCACCTTGAACGCCGCCGCGCTGCAGCTTGTGGAGGCCAGCCAGAAGTCGTTCGTGCTCGGAGCAAGCTACAAGATAGCCAACTTTAACTCAATCCTCAAAATCAAGCGCAAGCAGCAGGGTGTGAACAACGACCTCACTCTCAACCTTGACGTTCAGCTCAACAACAATACCGCTCTCATCCGCAAAATCGACGTAAATACCGCCCAGGCAACCAGCGGCACACGCACCCTCGGCATCAACTTCACCGCCAACTACGTGATGAGCAAGCGTATCACAATGGGCGCTTTCTTTGAGCATCAGGTCAACACCCCGCTTATCTCAACCAACGCCTACCCCACCACCAGCTCCAACTACGGCATCTCTCTCAATATAGCTCTCACCAAATAAACCCTGTAACATTTATGGCTAACGACAAACTCCTTTCAAGGCAATCGGGAATGGAACTGTTGCGAATAATCGCAATGCTCCTTGTAGTGATTGTCCACACTGATTATTATACCTTCGGCGCACCGACCTACGACTATATGCAGTCAAATCCGGACAAGGCGTTCGCAATGTATCTGGTCGACTCGATTGCAATCATCTGCGTCAACTGCTTTGTTTTCATCTCGGGCTGGTTCGGTATCAAACCCAAGTGGAAGAGTTTTGCCAACCTACTGTTCCAGATTGTATTCTTCAATCTGTTGCTCTACTTCGGCTACGTTGCCTTAGGCAAACAGCCGTTCAGCTTAATGTCGTTCGTAAGCCACTGCAACTTCCTTGAGCACTGGTTCATTCCCACTTATATAGCGCTGTTCTTCATTGCTCCAATGCTCAACATCTTTGTTGAGAAGGCCGACAAGGGCACTCTTCGCAACGTGATTGTGGCGCTTGCCGTGCTCGAGTTGATACTGGGGTGGACTGTCGACTATCTCCACATCAAGGGCGGATATTCGTTGCTCAGCTTCATCCTCATCTATCTTGTAGCGCGCACGTTAAAGTCGCGGCCGATAGGATTTATCGAGCGGTTGAGCAAATGGCAACTGATGGGCATCTACGCCCTGTGCGTTGGCGTCAACATGGCCATAGTTTACGGCAGCTATTTCTTCTACCCCGCGGGCATCAGCCATATAGGACGTTTCTTCAACTACGCCTCGCCCATCGTGCTGGTTGCATCGTTCGCCTTCTGCCTCTTCTTCACCAAGTTGCGCTTCAAGAGCGTTGCCATCAATTGGATTGCGGCCTCGGCATTTGCCATTTACCTGTTCCACACCGATCGCTTGTTCCTCGACCGATTCTTCGTCGACTTCTGCCGCTCGCAGTTGGAAGCGAACAACATCTACGTGTTCTCGCTGATTATGGTAGGATTTGTGCTTGCCGTTGCCGCGGTCAGTATCTTGCTCGACCAATTGCGCATTCTCGTGTGGCGACTCATCGCGCCCATATTCGATAGCAAAAAGGGAGAGCAATAATTGCCGCGTGAAAGCACGGTAGGGCAAAAGGGCCGTTATACGGCGCTTTTTGCGCCATAGATTTCGCTGGATGGAAATATTTTTGTAATTTTGCGGCGATTTTTAAGGCAAAACGAAACTTATATGAACGAAGAGACTATGAATAAGCTGGCTAAGGACGAGAACGGACTGGCCACCTACGAGTATTTGGCTAACAATATCGACAACATCGACAACGATATAGATGCGTTGATTGACAATATGATACGTGTCGACCACAATGGGCAGTTTGTAGTAAGCACAGCCCGTTATCTCCACGCTATCGACAGCGATAAGTTCGCTCCTTCTATCGACCGTCTGATTAAGGCGGCAATCGACAAGGATCGCGAGCACGTGTATCTCGCCGACCTCGCAGCGTCAATCTGGGGACCGGACTACAAGCAGAACGCCACCACCCTCGCCGCCGGCGACGACAATTTCCGCCGCATCTATAAGCGGCTCTATCCCGTGGGAATGTAAGATATTTACTGTTTTCTTAGCAATACAGATTAAATACTAATTATGAAGAAATTACAACTCCTTATACTGGCGATGGTGGCGATGGTTTCGTGCACCGCGCGTGGCGAGAACCTCCAGACACAAGTGGCTACGCCGCAAGCATGCCCCAAGGTGAAGCTCACCACCTCGATGGGCGACATCACAGTAATTCTCTACAATGAGACACCCAAGCATCGCGACAACTTCCTCAAGCTGTGCCGCGAAGGGTTCTACGACGGCACACTGTTTCACCGCGTGATCAAGGACTTTATGATTCAAGGCGGGGACCCTAACAGCCGCAATGCCGCAGTCGACAGCCAGCTTGGCATGGGCGACCCCGGCTACACCATCGAGGCCGAAATTCTGCCGCAATTCTACAACAAGCGCGGCGCTCTCGCCGCGGCTCGCACCGGCGACGAGGTCAACCCCGAGCGGCGCAGCAGCGGCTCGCAGTTCTACATCGAGACCGGCCGCGTCTACAATGCCGCCGAGGTGGCATCGATGGAGCGCCGTCTCGCCGAGAACGCCAAGCAAGGCTACTGGAACAAGCTCTGCTACGACCACCGTGCCGAGATCGAGCAAGCGCAGCAAGCCGGCGATACCACGGCGCTCAACGCTCTGCAACAGCGACTCATCACGCAGCTTGAAAATCACTTTGCGGCTGAGCCGTTCAGCTTCACCACCGAGCAGCGACAACTTTACACCTCGGTGGGCGGCGCGCCGCACCTCGACGGACAGTACACCGTGTTCGGCGAAGTGATAGAGGGCAACGACGTGGTCGCCAAGATACAACGTGTTGCCACCGGAAGTGCCGACCGGCCCAAAACCGATGTCAAAATCATCAAAGTGGAAATACTCCAATGATCAAAGTAAGCACCATACGGCTCGACAACGGCCTGACGTTGCTCCACAACTATAACGCCGCCACTCGCATGGTGGCGTTAAACATCTTATACGATGTGGGCTCTCGCGACGAGCAGCCGGAGCACACAGGCTTGGCTCACCTAATGGAGCACCTCATGTTCACCGGCTCGAAGAACGCGCCCTCGTTTGACGGCGCTTTGCAAGCCGCCGGCGGCACCAACAACGCCTGGACGAGCGTAGACGTGACCAACTACTACGACATTGTGCCGGCCCACAACATTGAGACCGCCCTATGGCTCGAGCGCGACCGCCTGCTCAACCTCAACCTCGACAGCCGTAGCATCGAGCTGCAAAAGAGCGTTGTGATTGAGGAGTTCAAGCAGCGGTACCTCAATCAGCCCTACGGCGACTTTTATCACCTGCTCAACGGGGAGGCATTCAAAGTCCACCCCTATCGCGTGCCGACCATCGGGCGTAATGTTGACGACATTCGCAATGTGCCCGTAGAGGTAGTGCAACACTTCTTCCGCAGCCACTATGCCGTCAACAACATGGTGCTCTGCATAGCCGGCAGCGTGCCGCTCGAGCGAGCGCTTGAGCTGGTGAAGAAGTGGTTTGGCGACATAGAGCCGGTGGACATATCGCCTCGCCGCCTGCCACAAGAGCCGCCACAGAGCGAGCCCCGTCTGGTGGTGAGCGAAGAGCGTGATGTTCCATCGAACATCCTGTGGCGAGCCTATCACATGTGCGACCGTTTGAGTCGCGACTTCGCGGCGACCGACCTGCTGAGCGATGTGCTTGCCAACGGCCCCTCGTCACGCTTCAAACAGAGTGAGATGATCAAATCTGGAATGATGAGCGAGCTCGATGCCTCGGTGTGGGGAACCGAAGATCCGGGTCTCTTCTACATACGCGCGCGCCTGGCCGACGGCGTCGACTTCGACACCGCCTCAGCCGCACTCGACGCCGAGCTCAACAGCCTGCTCGACGAGGGCGTGACAGAACGCGAAGTGACCAAATACGCCAACAAGTTCGTGACCACTCAGCAGTTTGAGAACGTAGGCAACGACGCCAAAGCGGCTCGCCTGTGCGCGTTCGCCAATCGGTCATCGGCCGACGACATCAACCGCGAGCCCGAGCTCTATCGCGCCACCACAGCGGCCGATGTCAACCGCGTGGCCCGCGCCATCCTCCGTCCGTCGAACTGCACCACCCTACTCTACCGCAAGCGCCCCTAATCCGAGACGCGAAAGCCAATGTTATAAACGATATAAACGAGGAACGGTTACCGCTCGAAGGGTAGCGGTCCTTGTTCCTCGGTCTTGATGATAACCGGCATACCCACTCGGGCGTAGTTCTCTTTGAGCGTAATAATGTCGGCATCTTTTAGGCGTATGCAGCCTTCGCTGTCGCGTCCGGGCACGGTCTGCTCGTTGTTGGTGCTGCCATGTATGCCTATGCCGTTGAAAGGTGTCTCGAGACGCAGAAACCAATGACCGTATGACAATATTTTGCCACGTCCGTCGCCAAAGTCATGTTCCCAGTCGCTCGCGTCCTGTATCTGCTTGATTGTAAAAGGCTTGCCTGGCTCGCTCTCGGGCGTACGCATATCGCCCGACTTCTCTTTCTGCCCCTTGTTACGGCTCAAGCACACCGGGAAGGTGGCGATGAGTGTGGTGTCGCCCTTTGCCTCATAAACTTTAAGCGTCTCGTCTTTCTTGCTGATGACGATGAACAAACGGTCGCGGTCGTAGCCTTCGGCCACATGGATTTGAGCCTCGGTCACCTTTGCCGGTGCCGCGGGCTTTGCAGCCTGCGATGTCGCTTTCTTGTCGCTACCGCCACAGGCAGTGAGCAAAGCGGCGGTCATTATAATGGTTAGAATCTTCTTCATCGGGTAAAAAAGCTGTGGTTGTTATCGAGTTACTAAATGAGTATAATCACGCGAGATATACACTGTGTAGCCGTTGTAGTCCACCATATAAAAGTCGCCTGACTGCCCCAGGTAGGGCAACAGCGAGTACTGCTTGGCGTAGAGGGTACCGCCCTTGCCGGTGGTCAGGTAGGGGTAGGACGTAGACGGGCCTGTGCGGAAGCGTACGTGGTAGCCATCGACGTAGACGTATGTTTTGCCGCTGTAACTCGAGCTACCGCTCGACGTGCCCTCAAGCCGGCTGTAGTCTTTCGAGATATACACCTCGTAGCCTAAGTAGCGCGTCTTGAAGAAATTGCCCGACTGACCCAAATATGGCAAACGCTCCCACTGCTTGGGGTGGATGTTCTGTTTTGTGCGCGAGTTGATAAGTGTACCTGCCTTCACGCTCGGCCCCATGCGCAGATTGACTCCCGGGCGAGTAACGACCACGGTCTGCGACCATGCCACTGCGCTCACCAATAGCGCTACCATCAATAGTAAAATCTTTTTCATAACTCTTCTGCGATAAGATAAAACATAAATTTCCGCGCCAAAGTTACAAAAAATCCTCAACACCTCCAAATTGCTTGCGAAAAAAGTAAATATTTGATAGGAGGCAGTGGGTATATGGTATAAATTAATCACTTTGTAACCACGAATTTTAACGAATTATTTAGGCTGAGAACGGGGTGATTTTGAGCACTTATTTCGTCAGGACAGTTTTATTTCGGTATATTGTCTCAGATATTGTCTCGCCATAGCCCGTGCTGTTGACTATCTTTTCACAATCAGCATAAAATAAATTATGTTCTGACAAAAAGTCTACAAAACCGATTTGTATTAAGACCATCAAAAAAACGCTGAGCTATAGTTGATGTTATCTCCTATAATTCAGCGTTTATCTTGTTGGTCGGGGTACCAGGATTCGAACCTGGGACCTCCTGCTCCCAAAGCAGGCGCGCTAACCGGACTGCGCTACACCCCGCGAGGAAGCTTTCGGGCGTTTATTTTGCCAAAAAGCGGTGCAAAGGTAGCGTATTTTTTCGGTTTGACAAATATTTTATAAGTAAAATTGTCTTTTTTGACGATTTTCGCACGGTTAGCGACAATTATTTGGTGATTTTTTTGTAATTTTGCACGCCACACGGATAATTATTTACCTATTACATAACGTCCAATTTTTTACCGTGGTGGCAAGCCGTTTGTTTGACTGATGTGGGTTGCATTTGCCATAGTGTCGATGTTGAGCTTGGGCTTCTACGATGTGTTTAAGAAGCTCGCTCTTGAGCGGAACAATGTCTTCTGGGTGTTGTTTCTGAACACTGTGTTCTGCACATTATTCATGCTTCCGGTGCTCGTCAAAGGATTTATCGACGGCAGCTATAGTTTCAACAACTGGCACAACCACGGGCTGATGCTGGTGAAGGCAGCGATAGTGACCTCGTCGTGGCTGTTGGGCTACTTCGCCATCAAGAATCTGCCACTGACGCTTCAGGGGTCAATCAACGCTTTGCGTCCGGTGCTTGTGCTTGTCGGCGCCATTATTATATTTGACGAGGGCTCCCGCATCAACGCCTTGCAATGGATAGGAATCGCCTTAGGGGTGGTGTCGCTCGCATGGATAGGTTTCATTGGTCGTCGCGAGGGCGTGACGTTGAAGAACAGCCTGTGGCTACTCTCGGGGTTGCTGAGCGTAGTGCTTTGGGCGGCAAGCGGCCTCTACGACAAGTGGCTAATGAGCCACGGGTTCCACCCGCTCGAGGTAGAAGCGTGGTACTCGTTCTATCAGTTTGTAATCATGCTTATGGTGGTAGCGGTGGTTGGCCGTCGTTTCAACAGCATAGGTCATGATCGTTTCCAGTGGCGATGGTCGATATTGCTTATCTCGGTGTTTATCGCCGTTGCCGACCTCACCTATTTCTACGCACTCTCGGCTCCCGAGGCATTGGTGAGCGTGGCGTCGATGATACGTCGCGGTAGCGCTTTGGTCGCGTTCTTCTACGGCATCTTCGTGCTTCACGAGCGCAATGTGCGCTTGAAAATAATTGATCAGAGTCTGCTCATCATTGGAGTGGCGCTGATGATTCTTGGCAGTGTATTATAAAGCGATTATTTCCAACACATTAATATAACAACTATTTTTCTATGGACAAAACTATTTTGAAAGAAGGACTGCCAGTGGCGCTATGCAGCGACCACGCCGGACTCGAGATCAAGAACGTGGTGATAGACTTCCTGAAGGAACAAGGCATCGCCTACAAGGACTTCGGCACCTACACCGAGGAGAGTTGCGACTACGCCGATTTCGCGCACCCCTGCGCTCTGGCCGTTGAGAGTGGCGAGTGCTACCCCGGCATCGCTGTGTGCGGCAGCGGCGAGGGCATCAACATCACGCTCAACAAGCATCAGGGCATTCGCTCGGCATTATGCTGGATACCGGAGATTGCACGTCTATCGCGCGAACACAACGACGCCAACGTGCTTGCCATGCCCGGCCGCTTCGTGAGCGGAGAGCAGGCGTTGGAGATGGTCAAGACCTTCCTGACCACCGAGTTTGCCGGTGGCCGCCACCAGCGCCGCATCGAGAAGATACCCGTACAGGCGAAATAAGGCACACTCCCCTTCCCTATCCTACAACAGCTGCCGCTGTAGCGTTGGACAATCGCTATAGCGGCAGTGTTGTAGTGTGGTGAATCGGTGTAAAAAAAGCTCCCCAAGCAGGCGAGCCTGCTTGGAGAGCTTTAATTATCAGAAGTTTAGTTGTTAGAGTTACTTCACGAGCTTCGAAGCTTGGCGGCTGCCATCGCTGTAGGTGTTAACCACGATGTTCATGCCATCGAAGGGAGTAGCGCTCGAGACACCCTGGAGGTTGTAGTAACGCACGCTGCTGACGGTCTTTTGAGCGTCGACAGTGTTGATAGCGGTTACTTGGTGTTTCAGGCGGAGGTTGAGACAACGAACGTAGTTGCCGGGAGCGTATTGATAAATCTTAGCCTGCACCTTGCTGGTTGGGTCGGGTTCAACCACGAACACCTCGGAGCAAGAGCCGCTATAGTTAAGCGCGTTGTCGGCCAGCGTTTGTGCCGATTCGTAGATTACGTTGAAGCCGCCGTCGGCAGTAAGTTCAGCGATCTTGAAGGCATCAGCATAGGTGTTTGCAGCGGCACCGCTGGGGAAGATTACGAGGTTGAAACCGCCAATGCTGAACGGAGTTACACCATAGAGGTTGGTGCGTCCTTCGGCTTGAGTGTTCAAAGCCTTACCGGTAACCGAAACGGGGTCGCCCACGTCGTTGTAGTTGATGTCGAAGAGCACGGGATTGCCCGAGCGTACGTAGTTGATGAGTTGCACGTCGCCGGCCGCGTTGGTGAACGCGGTTACAGGCGATTGGTTACCGACCTGGATGCCTGCGCCGCTATCGTCGATTGAGAGCGGACGGATTTCCACTACCTCACCCTCGCTGAATATGAAAGCCCAGATTTGAGTGTCGCCATTGGTTGCGGCATAGAATACGCCATAGTCCATAATATCGCCTTCGGCCCATCCCACATAGTCGGAACGTCCGTTAGCGAAGCCGGTGATATCGGTAAAGTCGACGGGGATTACGAAAGGTTCGCTACCATCGGCGGGGATAATTCTGAGCTGATCAACGGGAGCGCCGGCTGCATCGTTGGGGGTAAAGATGCCTGCGGGCCATGCGCCACCTTCAAACACGATTACGTTGCCTACCTCGTCGCGCGAGATAGCGAAAGTGGAGGCGGTAGAGGCGATTTCGCCTGCTTTGCCGTTTTGGTCGAACACCTCGACAATCTCGTTGGGACGAGTACGCAGATAGAACTTGCCGTCGACTGCGGTAGCCCAGCGCGCGTTGCCGCCTGCGGGCAGACCTTCAGTTACTTTCCATCCCTCAGTGAGCGATTCAACCTCGGCGGGGACCGGACCTTGCGCGCTCATCACGAATGGAACAGCGGCAAGAGCAAGAAGTAATAATTTCTTCATAAGCTTACGATTGTTTTTAAAAGTTTAACTAGTTATTTGTCACTTCTCAATATTAAAACCAATGCAAAGGTAATAGATTTCGTTGGAATGGCAAAATATTTTTTCAAAAAAAATATAAATAATCGTTAATTTTATATTTGAAACCACGAATTAGTGGGAATTTCCACCAGATATTTTGCTGTTCGCCGGGGATGGCAGGCGAAGGCAAGCAGCATAAACAACAACCTGTAACAACTAATCAAACAGCTTATAACAACTATTATTCAGGTTGTTGCACAATGATTACATTTTACACATATTAATTCTCACATTGAAAAACGGGTCAAAAATATGATGGCTTGAGGAGGTCGCGAAAGGGAGTTTTCGAGGTGTGACGTTGGGGGCTATTGTTTGCGGTAACGGTTGGGGGTGATGCCTTTCAATCGGGCAAAGAAGCGCGAGAAAGCAGCGGATTCAGAGAAGCGCAGTCGGTCGGCGATTTGCGCTATGCTCATTGAAGATGCGCGCAGCAGGTGGCAAGCTTCCATCAGAAGCATTTGGTTGATATAATCACCTACGGTTCGTCCCGACACTCGCTTTACGACGCGTGAGAGATAGTCGGGGGTGATGCAAAGCCGGTCGGCATAGAAAGCTATGTCGCGGTGGTTGATAAAGTGTTGCGGCAGGAGTCGGTTGAACTCAATAAATATTTCCTCGATGCGTGGTGACACTTGTCGTTCGGTGATGGAGTTCTCCATTAGATTTTGCAGGTCGACCAGGAATACGGCATAAAGCATACGTAGCAATTTATCCTTATATACATTGTCGGAAAGCTGATATGCAATCATCTCTCGCAACCGTGCCTCGATGGTAACCACTTGTGCGTTAGTGAGCTTGAGGATGGGTGTGCTGAGTCGGACGAGCGGCATGAAAGCGAGACTTACCATATCGTGCGTGGCAGGGGATTCGAGAGTGGTAAACTCGTCGACCATGAGGCAAATGCTCTGATAGTCGTGTGAGATGTCGATAATCGCCACCTCCATACCCGGCGAATAGATATAGAGGTCACCATTGGCTAATGAAAGATGCCGGCCATTGTACATCAAGGTGGCTGAGCCACTCGTGACAAGCGTAAAGGTGTAACAGGCCAGAAATCCTTGGGTTATATTAGTCTTTAATGTGGTGGAGGTGTTGCCTGTAACGCACAGCACTTTTCCGTCCCAGCCGCTGTAAGGCTCGGCATCGAAAGTCCGTTTCCACCATTCTTTTAATGTAAACATGGCGCAAAGGTACGAATTAATTTTGGAATAGTTCGCTTTCGGTCAATTTTTGTTCGCTTTGGGGAGCGTTCTATAATAAATAAAAGGTGTAATTTTGCAGCCGATTAATAACAAAAATTTAACCATTAAAAATTATTATGGACGTAAAAAAATCAATTGAAGCATTACAGTTTTTCGCTACCGGTCTGACCGAGGGCGCTTTGGTACACAAGTTGCAGGGCCAAATTTTCAAGGCTCAAGGCTTCTCAAAGCTCGGCGAGAAGTACATCAACCACTTCAACGAGGAGATGGGTTGGGTTGAGAAATTTGTGGATCGCATCATCGACCTTGGCGGCGAGGTGAAGTTTGAAGGTTCCAAGCCCCGTCCTTTGATTACCAATCCCGTGGACTACATCAAGGCCGACTTGGAGATACAGAAGGCCGGTGTCGACCTGCTGTACAAGTGCTGCGAGGGGCTGGTAAACGACCCCACCACCTACGAGATTATGGTCGACTACCTGAAGGACGAAGAGGAGGACCTGTACTGGAGCCAAGGCACTCTCGAGCTGATTAAGTGCATCGGCGTTCAGAACTGGCTGTTCACGCAAGTTTAATTTATATAACGCAATCACAACATCTCGCTGAGAGCGTGACTTTCTAAAGAATTATCCCATAAGGAGCTCTCCCATTATGGCATTAGTCATAGGACTGCTAATTCCCCTATTGGGAACGATACTCGGGGCGGCATTCGTCTTTCTGATGAAGGACGGGATGTCGCCTCGTTTGCAAAAGTCGCTATTGGGTTTTGCGAGCGGCGTGATGGTTGCGGCATCGGTGTGGTCGTTGCTTATCCCCGCGATGGAGATGGAGGAGTCGCGAGGCGCATGGTCGGTAATGCCGGCGGCGTTAGGTTTTCTGTTAGGCATAGGCTTCCTGCTGTTGCTCGACGAGGCCACGCCTCACCTGCATCTCGGCAGCGAGAAGCCCGAGGGACCACGCTCGCACCTGTCGCGCACGGCGATGCTCGCATTGGCGGTAACGATCCACAATCTGCCTGAAGGCATGGCGGTGGGGGTGGTGTTTGCCGGTGCCGAAAACGGCGTGGGCGGCTTGTCGGTGGCGAGCGCGCTGGCGATGAGCATAGGTATCGCGATACAGAACGTGCCCGAGGGCGCTATCATCTCGATGCCGATGCGGGCCGCGGGCAACAGCAAGTGGCGCTCGTTCGCCCTTGGCAGCCTGAGCGGCGCGGTAGAGCCGTTGGGGGGCTTGGCGGTGGTGCTGCTGGCGTCGGTGATGACGCCGGTGTTGCCGTATTTGCTGGCTTTTGCCGCCGGTGCGATGTTCTACGTGGTGGTGGAGGAATTAATTCCAGAAGCGAGCGAGGGCGAACACTCCAACCTGAGCACGATAGGTTTCGCGATAGGTTTCGTGCTGATGATGGTGCTCGACGTGGTGATGGGTTAAACTAATATTTTTTGAAAAACGTTTGATTTTTTCGAAAATTTGTTGCGTGGGTGAAAGAAAAGTAGTAATTTTGCGTTTTAAAAATAGGAAAATCATTTATTTTTAAACAAGTAAAACGAAGTTATGAAGAAATTTTTAAGTGTATTATTGAGTGTAACGATGCTGTTTGCATTCACCGGTTGCGGATCGATGACTAAGACCCAAAAGGGCACTCTGTACGGTGCCGGAGCCGGCACCGCGCTTGGCGCTGGCATCGGAGCGTTGATAGGCGGCGGTAAGGGTGCAGCCATTGGCGGCGCGATAGGCGCTGTAGCCGGCGGCGTAGGCGGCACGCTCATCGGCAAGCACATGCAGAAGAAGGCCGACGAGATTGCCGCTCAGGTGGACGGCGCTCAAGTAGAGACCGTAACCGACAACAACGGCTACACAGCGGTAAAGGTGACCTTCGACGAGGGCATCCTGTTCGGATTCAACAAGAGCGACCTGAGCGCGAGCGCAAAGAACTCGCTTAACAACTTCGCTCAAGCACTGATTACCGAGCCTAACACCAACGTTCAGATTTATGGCCATACCGACAATGTGGGCTCGCGTGCCGCCAACGACAAGGTATCGACCGCTCGTGCCAACAACGTTCGCAACTACCTGGTGAACAGGGGCGTGCCCGCATCACGCATGACAGCTGAGGGCTTGGCTTACGACTATCCCGTTGCCAGCAACGACACTGAGGCCGGCCGCGCACAGAACCGCCGCGTGGAGGTTTACATCAGCGCCAACGAGACGATGATTAACGAGGCTAACCAGGGCACGCTGAAATAATAAGCGCCCTACCCTATCACGACATTAATCGACCGGCTTGCGCCAGAACAAGGGCGCAAGCCGGTTGATTGTAATTGCTATCGGTTACTTCTTCATTACTTGCAGCAGGTAGGGTTTCAGCTTTTGGGCGTAGAAGTAGAAGCCGATGTCGGTGAGATGGATGCCGTCGACGGTGCCTTCGTTGTCGGGTCCCCACAGGTTCTCGCGGTCGACGTAGTAGAGGTTCTTCGGGTTCTCAGCCTTCAGCCGCAGGTAATTTTTATGGAACTCTTGGTTCTTTTCTTTTAAGTAGGTGGCATAAAACGAGTTGTAGTCTTCGTAGCTGTATTTCGGACCCTCCATCATTATTATCGGCACCTCGGGACGTAGCGTTCGCAAGATTTTGACGAAGTCGTAGGTGAGCGTGTCGCACATCATCTTCGTACAGTTGGGCACGGGATCGATAATGAAAGCCTCCACGTCGGGGATTGTCGCCATCGCGCGCGCCATGCAGTAGTCCATCTTCCCCTCGCCGCTGATGCCGATGTTGACACATTCGATGCCCAGGTCGCGCTGCAAGATGCTCGTGGCCACCATACCCGGTCGCGTGGCACAGCCGCCTTGCAGAATGCTCGTGCCGTAGAACACAAATTTCTTCCCCCTGCGCGGGTTGTCGACCTTTGGCATAGTCATAACGGCTGTGCTGTCGACACCAATCTGGAGCCAGTTCACTCCGTCGTACAGCGGCAGGTAGAGCATATACTCATGCATCTTGCCATCGAGTTTGTCGATAAATACCTTTTTCTGGATTGAGTCCTTGCGTGGCTTCTCGCCCGAATAGTCGCGGTAGGGGCGATTACAGTTCAAGAACACCCATTTGCCGCTCGCCTCGTCGAGGATATAGAGGTCGGTGCCCTTGATGCCGGTGTCGGCCATGTGTGCCATGTGCATATTCGTGAGCAGGTTGTAGCGCACCGCCACGGCTCGCGAGTCGGTGGCAAAGCGTATGGCCATACCGCTGCTGCATTTGGCTCGCTCCCACAGGTCGGGGCGCACGCTGTCCTTCAAGTAGGCCGGGATGCGCGTGTAGGGCGTGAGCGAATTGTCGAACGCCTTGTTGATAATCCTGAACTGCAACGCGTCGTAGAAGCGTAGCGTATCCATATTGGTGAAGTCCTGCGCCGTGACTGTCAGCGCTGCCACCATCATCACAAAAGCGAGTAAAAGTCGGTTCATGTCAAATTGCTGTTTATGTCAAGTTAAATCGATTGGTTGTGTCATTATTCTTCCGCCCCTTCAGGGCGGGATGGTAGGGGGGTGGTTCGTTTGTCACAGGGGCTGCGGGCTTCGCCCTTGCCACCTGCTTGAAATCCCGCGCGCCTCCGGCGCTTGGTTGGAAATGACGCTATCGTGAGATGCGCTTTACGTAGTCGAGGAAGAAGGAGTTGACCATGTATGTTTCGCCGCAGTCGCGCATCGACTCGTAACGCCGTCGAAGGTCGGGGAAGTCGTCGAGCAATGAGAGCAGGAAGTTGTGGTCGATAAGGTAGACCATGGCATTGTCGAAGTCGACGAGGTAGAATGGCGCCACCTCGTCGTCGTAGAAATCGCCGTCATAGTCGTAATAAGAAGGGTCGCCTGAGAGCAACCCAAGCATGATGGTACTGAAGTGCGGGCGGGCGTTGGTGTACTGCACGAACAAGATGTCGGAGTTGAAATACATCGGCAGGAAATGCGAGAAGCGCTTTGCCTCGCCCTTGAAGTTGCGCTTTAGGTATTCCGAGTTGATGAGCCAAGTGGTGTCGCCGATAGCGATAGCCACCGTTTGCTCCTTGAGCATCTTTTTGAGTTGCTTGCCATGGCCTTTGACCTCGAAGTCGTAGGCCGAGTGGACTATGATATCGGGGTTAATCAGCACAGTGTCGGGCCGGCAATCGTATATTGCGTCCCACGAGTTGTAGACCATAACCGTGTCGGTGCCAATCTGGGCACGCGCTCCAATAGCCAGCAGAGCTAAAATCAGAATTGACAGTACCTTTTTCATAATCTTAAAGCGACAAGTGGACGAGCGCATCACTATTCACTCGCCCACTTGCAAAATTTTCAAGTTAAATTCGAATATTCGTCAACTTGTAGACTCGTACACACTTTATCAGTCCTCTTTGATTTCCCATCCGAGAGCGCTTGCGCCGAGCACTGCGGCGTCACTCTCCTTGAGTTCGCTGATGAGGATTTTGGTCTTACCCTTGAAGACACCCATCACGTTCTTCTCGTAGCTCTCGCGTATGGGTCGCATGATGTACTCTCCGCTCTTGGTGAGACCACCGAAGATTACGAACGCCTCGGGGCTGGAGAAGGTGGTGAAGTCGGCGAGCGCCTCGCCCAGAATGTTGCCGGTGTACTCGAAGATGTCCTGCGCGAGCTTATCGCCCTTAACGGCACAGTCGTACACGTCCTTGCTGGTGATGGAGTCGATATCATAGTCGCGCAACAGGGAGTCGTCCTCACGTATCTCGAGGAACTCGCGCGCGGTGCGAGCCACACCGGTAGCCGAGCAGTAAGCCTCGAGGCAGCCTGTACGTCCGCAACCGCAGGTGCGTCCGTTGTGTCGCTTCATAATCACGTGTCCGAGCTCACCGGCGAAGCCGTCGTGACCGTAGACCATCTGTCCGTTGATTACGATACCGCTACCTACGCCGGTGCCGAGGGTAATCATGATGAAGTCCTTGAGTCCGCGAGCGGCGCCATAGGTCATCTCGCCGATGGCTGCGGCGTTGGCGTCGTTGGTGATGACACACGGTATGCCGAATTTCTCCGAGATCATGTCGGCAAGGGGTATTGGCGTTGGCCACGGCAGGTTGACGCCATCCTCGATAGTGCCGGTAAAGTAGTTGGCGTTAGGAGCGCCAATGCCGATACCGTTGATTTTTCCTTCCGCCTCGTTGGCGGCAATCATACGGCTGATTTCGTCGTAAAGTTCGTCGATATAATCTTCAATCTTAGCATGTTTAGCAGTTTTGATAGAGCTGCTTGCGATTACGTTGCCACGTGCGTCGACAATACCGAAGGCGGTGTTGGTACCACCCATGTCGATTCCGATTACATAAGGTTTAGCCATAGTTTCTTTTAGTCGTAATTAATTAGTTTATAGTTTATTGTTATATTTTATACGTTTTCAGTCACCACAAATTTACAACCTTTTGTCGAAACGACCAAGCATTTCCCGCAAAAAAATACAGGTTTAGAATGAGAGCGAGAGGCGGGCGTTGATTTGGCGGCGGGTGAGATAGTTGGGCACAGCGTACTGGATGCGGTTAACGTCGGTAACCCAGTAGTAGGAGCTGACGTTGGAGATGTCGAGCAGATTGAACACGTCCACTCCAATCCAGATGCTCTTAAACTTGCTGAAGAAGCCGCTTGAGGGACGGTGTTTCTTGCCCACGAGTTCGAAGCTCAAACCGATGTCGACGCGCTTATAGGCCGGCTGGCGGAAGTAGGCCACGTCGCGCGTCATGCGCGGAGCGGTGGTGGGCAGACCGTCGCTCACCACGCCCTTGAGGAAGAACTTGAGGCGCGGCACGCCGGGGAAATAGTCGCTGAAGAATACGGCAAGCGAGTAGCGTTGATCGGTAGGCATCGGCACTTTCACGCCGTTGAGCGTCTCTTGAGTCTTCATGAGCGAGAAACTAATCCATGAGTCGGTGCCCTCAACAAATTGTCCGAAAAGCTTCATATCAACACCGGCGATGTATCCCTTCGAGCCGTTCACGCCGCTGTATACGAGCTTAAGGTTGTCGACCTCGTAGGGTATCATGTTGGCGATGTTCTTGTAATAAAGTTCGGCTGTAAACTTGAATGGGCGGTTGAGTGCTCGGAAGGTGAAGTCGCCACCGGCAATTATGTGAATTGAGCGTGGCGACTTGATATTGTTGTTCAGCTCGATATAAGCGTTGCCGTTGGCGTCGATTTTCTCGATGCGATATTCCTTGTAGAAAGGCGCCTGATAATAGAGACCGCCGGCGAGGCGCAGAGTGAGGCGCGGGTTGCGGGCGGGCACATATCCTATGCTGAAACGCGGCGAGACGAGCGTCTCCTTGTTGAACGACCAGTGACTGATGCGCACGCCGCCGTTGATAGTTAGACTGCCGGCACCCATGTTGAGGCGATAGGTGTCCTGTACGAAAGCCGAGAACCGCGTTGAGTTGAGGTCGTTGTGCGATGCCTGGCTATAGATGAGGTTCACCTCGTCGGGGATGTGTGGCAGGGAGTAACCTGCCGAGTCGCGCCACTGCCACTCGCGCGAGCGGTCCATGATGCTCTCGCGGCGGAAGGTGAATCCGTAGCTCAGGTTGTTGTGGTTGATGCTCGTGTTGCCCTTGAGGCCTACGGTGAACACCTTGATGCCAAGGCGGTTGCGGGCGTGCTCGTGATACTTGCCCACTCCCAGCTCGCCACCGCTGGTACCGTCGCCCGCCTCGTCGAGCCAGTACTCGCCGTGGATGTCGTACGACACCAGCTCGTCGGTGCGGTAAGCGCCGGCAAGCAGCGTGAAGTCGTTGCCCTTGTTGAGGCGATAGTTGATGGTGGCTGTGCCGAAGTAGGTGTGGAATTTATCCTTCTCATGTCCGTCGAAGTAGACGAGAAACGAGTGGGCGTCGGTAGACGTTCCGAAGCTCGTCTCACGATTCTTGGGCGTGAAGCGATAGTCGTTAATAGATATGTTGCCAAGCAGGGCGATGCGCCATTTCTCGTTGGGCCGGATTACGATATGCGCTTGATAATCGAGATACTGCGGATCATACTCGCCCTTCGACTCGAGCGAACCCAGCAGCGATGAGTTGCGCTTGTAGCGCACACCGTGCAGCTGCGAGAATTTGCTTGAGCTTTGCCCGATTGAGAGCGAGCCGCCTTGCAGGCTTGCGGCGAGCGCGCCCTCGAACGACTGCGGCTCGCGATAGGTGATGTCGAGCACCGACGACATCTTGTCGCTATACTCGGCGTTGAATCCACCGGTTGAGAACTGTACGCTCTTTACCATGTCGGGGTTGATGATACTCAGTCCCTCCTGTTGTCCGTTTGACACAAGCTGCGGGCGGTAGATTTCGATGCCGTTGATGTAGACACTGTTCTCGTCATAAGTACCGCCACGCACCATGTACTGCGTGCTCATCTCGTTCTTGCTCGTGACACCAGCCTGCGTGGCTATCACGCTCTCGACCGATCCGCCGCTTATGTCGGGCATGATCTTGGTGGCGTCGATGTCGATGCTCTGCATGGTGTTGTTCTGCTTCTTGTACTCGGTCACCTGCACCTCGGCCAGTTGCATCGTCTTTTGGTAGAGCTTCGGGCTGAGGCTGATGGTGCCTTGCGGCTTCACCAACTGTCGACGCACCTCGCTGTAACCCAGACAAGAGAACACCACGTAGACGGTGTCGCTCTTCGGCGAGAACGAGAGCTCGTAGTCGCCCTGGAGGTCGGTGGTGACGCCGAGCACTGTGCCGGCGATGCTCACAGTGGCGAACTCGATGGGTGAGCCCACGTCGTCGGTCACCTTGCCGGTGATTTTCACCGGCTCGGCACCAAGGGCGAAGGCCATGGCGAGCAGTACGGCGGTAAGGATATATCTCATAGTCTGTTTCATTGTCTTAACGGATGGGTTCGTGGCGGCCGGTGTCGAAGGCGAGAGCGGCTCCCAGGGCGGTGCAATAGCCGGCATGGGCGGGGATGTGGAACTTGACGTTATAGAGTTCCTCAATCAGCGGGAACACCACCTTGCACTCCGGCAGGCGCGTCATGTTGCCGATGAGCACAAAGTTGCGCACCTGCGAGCGTAGGCACGAGAGCACGGCGGCGCTGCCGATTGACTCGAGCACCATGCAGATGAGGCCCTTGGCGATGTCGGCCTGCGAGGGATTGCTCTGCCGCACCTTGCCGAAGAGCGACGCCGTGGCGTGCAACGGAAGGCCTTCGAGGGCGTTGCGGCAGATGTCGCGGATTTGCAGGTTGATGTGTGTGATATCGCCTTGCGATGCGATTTCCACTATCTCGTCGAAGTTGGAGGTATTGAGCAGCAGGTGGGCCAGGCCTTGCAGTGTGCCGCCACCCAGGCCAATGCCGCCAATGTGCTTGATGTTGTCACCGTCGACGCTCACGAGCGTTGTGCCGGTGCCCATCGAGACCACCGTGAGGTGGTCGAGGCCACTGTCGAAGCGCGCTCCGAGCCCGTCGGCGAGAAACTCGTCTACCTTGCTTGTGGGCAGGCCGTAGATGGGTGTTGTCACACCCGAGCTGCCCACTCCGGTAAGCATCACATGGCCGATATCGGCGAGGCTGAAGCCATTGTCGTACACATATTTACCGAACGCTCCGAAGAGCGACGTGATGGGGTCGGCAGCGGTGATGAAGATAGGCGACAGGATTTTGCCGTCGTTCAGTCCCACAATCTTGGTGGTGCTGCCACCCATATCTATACCTATTATTAATGCCATAACATTATAACGAAAAATTGGCGTCGCTATTGTACAGCTGTCGCGGCTACAGCACGGCGTCCTCGTCGATGAGGTTGTTGAGCAGGGCGTAGACAGTGAGTCCGGCCACGCTCTTGATGCCGGTTTTGCGCACGATGTTTTTGCGGTGGCTCGTCACGGTGAAGACGCTCACGTTCAATCGCTCGGCAATTTCCTTGTTAGTCAGTCCGCGGGCCACTTCCACGAGCACAGCTGTCTCGCGCTTGGTGAGTTCGTAGTTGCCGGCAGCTGAGGCGCAGGTGTCAGGCTCGTTGCTGCTATTGGCTGCGTCAATCACGGTCTGGGCGATAGCCTGTCGGCTATCGCGAATGTCGATCACGGCGTCGAAGTGGCGCAGTCGCGACTGCTTCACGTATTGATAGACGAGGGCCACCACGCGCGTGCCTCGGTCGCCTCGCAGGCGGTTGACGTTGTCGTTTACCGTCGGGTTGATAATCAGCACGTCGGGGCGCAACATCGCCAGCCGGGCGTCGAGATCGTCGTCGCCGGCGAGAGGCTCGAGCAGTCGCAGCGATGGTTGCGCGGCCAAAAGCGTCTTAAGGCCGTCAACAATCAACTCCGATGGCTCTATTATAAGCACTTTGTGTTTCATTTCTTGCGCTTTTCGAGGTTGAGAACGTAGGGGACGAGGATTTTCTCCTCGATGAGCGAATGTTTGTGCAGGTCGCGTCGCACCTCGAGTATGTCGAAAATCATGTCGATGGCATCGTCGCCGGTGGCACCCGCGGGGAGATACTTGAAGATGATTTGCACCAGGTCGTTGAGGCTATCCTCAAGGTTGCCGTGGTGGGCGATGAAGTCCTTCATCGAGTAGGCGTCGCCGCCTCCGGCCTCGAGGGCTTCGATGTGTGGGAAGACCACGTTCTCCTCGTGGGCGAAATGCTCGGTCACCTCGTCGATATAGGTAGTGAAGAAGCGTCGTATGGCCCCGGCGGCCCGCTCGGGCAGCAGTGCGGCTATCTTCTCGAGGTGTCGGCCGATGTGTGGCAGTCGCTTGCCGAGGTAATAGGCGTGGGAGCGCCGCAGATAGGGGATGAGCCCGCTCATGGGTGTCGCGCGCACCACCTCGGCGGTGGGGATATAGTTGTCGAAGGTGTAGACGTTGCAAATCAGCAGGAAGAAGCGCGGGTCGACGTCGTGGTCGCGGCAGAGCTCGGCAATTGAGCGGTCGCCCACACCCAGTCCTATGCCGAAGTGCGACAGCGTGAGCAGCAGCTCGGGGTGAGATGTCACCAGAAGGCTGAGTTTGTCGCTCGGGTCGGTATATAAATACGTTTGTTTCATTTTCGTTCGATTTTTGGCGCAAAGTTACAAAAAATCCATCACCCCGCCTCCATTATCAGAAAATAATCTGCCACTCCCCCACCCCGGCGTGACTTATTCGAGTTGTGGACAATTATAAATCAACAAAAGTGGCCACATCTCGATATTTTTTCGAGTTATGGACAAATATAACTCAAGCATTGATGATATTTGAAACGGCGTAGAGGGGAATAATGTCGATTGTACGCTCAATATTATTGTCATCAGGGTCGACACGGCGAAGCCTTTGAAAATTCTCGAGCGAACAGCGATAAGCCGCCGTTAAATGCTTGGCTCGCATAAAGAGCCAGAGGCTCTTCATTTTGCCTGTTGTGCCCGATTTACACTCTATTGGTACCACTTGCAAGTGTCGTTCTACCAGATAGTCGACTTCGGCACTGGTGCTCTTGTTGGTATTTTCCCAATAGTATAACTCGTGCCTAAGTTGTGGATTGGCATATTTCACCAGTTCCCAGCCCAGCACCAGTTCGGCAAATTCGCCACGGTTGACGAGTTGTGAAGCGGCGTCAGTCAATATTGCGGCCACTTGGTCGTAACTATTAAGTTCAATATTGAGTATGCGTAGCATCAGCCCGCTATCCAGGAAGATGTACCTCCGATGCTTATCATTCACCTCGGCACCCAGAGGTACGCCATTAGCTGCACTGTGGCTCACGCGCTTTATAAGCCCGGCATCACAGAGCATCGCCAAAGCCGTCTTCACTTGTTCGGTGCGAAACTCGCCTTCCACCCTATTAAAAATAAATTTGCGCCCATGCTGCTGAATAACGCTATACAACGTGTTGCGTAACAGTTGCGGGTCGACACGTGGCGAATATTTCGCGAAATCGTCGAAATACGACGATTGGATATCATCGAGTTCGGCCTGACATACGGTATAGTCTCTCTTACTCACCCAAGCAGCTACACTAGCCGGCATTCCGCCTATCATCATGTATATCCGGAAATAAGTAACCAGTTCACTATGAAGTGGCTCGAACAATGGCAGATCGGCATGGGCATGGCGCTTTGCCTCAATCCACATCTCCTTACCTTCGGCGATAAGGAACTCGTCGAACGACATCGGATAGAGAAACAACGAACGAATGCGCCCTACACCGAACGACGGGATGTCGCGTAGCGCAAACTCCAACAAGGAACCTGCCGCGGCCACATGTAGCTCCGGATAGTCCTCCTTAAAAAACCACAGACTCTTGATGGCTTCGGGACACGCCTGAATCTCGTCGAGGAAAATTAACGTCTTACCGGCTACCACCGGCACGCCATACAACATTCCAAGTTGTTTAGACAGCAAGCACACATCCTTTTGCTGGGCGAAGAGTCGCTTTACATCGTCGCGCTTTTCAAAGTTCACCTCAATGTAATAATCAAAGTTCTCAGCCAAATGACGCACACACGACGATTTGCCCACTTGACGAGCGCCACGCAACAGCAACGGCTTATGCTCCGCCGCCACTCGCCATTGCTCCAACACCTTGTCGATTGACCGTAATAAATACATATCTATATTCCTTTATATCACCTTTATATCACCTTTATATCACCTTTATATCACCTTTATATCACCTTTATATCACCTTTATATCAATTAATCTGCCGCAAAGTTACAAAATAAATATGAGAATCAATGGGGAAAGCGATTAATTTGTAAAAACACAGAGGAATATCGGGGCGTTTTCCGTAGAAATACAGAGGAAAATCGCCCTATTTTCCGTAGAAATATAGAGGAAACAACCGGGTGGTTATAAAACAACAACTCTTTTTAGTTTCTCGTTACCCGTTTCTCGTTTTACTGGCGCTATAGAAGAACAACTTGAACAACTATGGAACAACTATATTTTGACAACGAATTATACGAATTGAACAAATTATTTTTTGTTGAAGCATTATGCGAGTTTATTATGTGGGACACTGGGAGGTGGGAGCAGATTTGGACGCGGCACGCGCTATAATGCGGCGCCACATTAACATTGATTGTCAATGGTTTGCGGCACGTGGGCGTCGCATGCGTCGCCCCTACAATTGGCGGGTGGGGGCAGTCGGGCAGGAGTGGCGTAGGGGAATGTAAAAGATTGTCTCGGCCGTTGGAACCGAGACAATCGAAGTTAAAATCATATTATTATTAAGTACTAATTTCCGGAGTTGGCGGTATTGACGGGGTCGACTACTATAATGGTGCCGATGTCGGAACCGTTGGTGGCACCGTCGAGCTCGAACGAGGCGTAGTAGCGATATACACCGGCGGGCAAGCGTTTTCCGCTGTTGTCCTTGAGGTCCCAAGCGTAGTTGGCGTCGGTGGTAGTGGTTGAGAACACTACGTTGCCCACGGTGTCGAGCACCTTAAGATAGATGGTTGGCGAGCCGGCGAGCGAGACGTTTGTCAGGCGGAAAGTCGCTTGTTCAACGGCGGGTTTCTCCTGCACCTTGAATGTGGCGGTTAGGGGCAGAGCCTCGACGTAGAACGTGATAGTGCGTGTGGCCGAGTTGCCCGCGATGTCGAACACAGTGTATTGCAGCGTGTGCTTGCCCGTTTCAAGTCCTGAGAGCGGGAAGGCTATATCAAGGTTCTTGCTTTCGTTGCTGTATACAGCGAAGTCCTTCACCGAGAGGGTCTTCACGCCATTGTCGAGCACGAGCTTCATCTGCCCTACAGGCGTTCCGCTCTGCACGTTGAAGGCGCGGTTATCGCTGGCGCTGATGTAGAGCGTGGCGTCGCCGTAGATGGTGGGACTTTGGGCAAAGGCGTCCTCATCGTCGAGGTACATTGCCGAGATTACGGGCGGCACTTCGTCGGTGATTGCCTTCTCGGGGTCGAAGCCTGCGAGCACTGCCTCGTCGAAGCAGCCGTTCACCATCTCCTCGCTGTTGTCCATGTGAGCGTACACCTTAATGCTGGCGGTGCTGTCGTTGGTGGGATAGTCGCGCGGCAGGGTTACGTTGGCTGTAAAGATACCGTTCACCACGCGTCCCTTCACCTGTGCGATTACCTCGCGCGGATAGTAGATATCACGTGTGACGCTACGCGTGCCCACGCGCTGTGTGAACGACGTCTGGTAGCGTTCCTCGCCGTAGATGGTCACATAGCCGTCGCCATTGAAGTCGGTGTTGACACCACTCTTGTCGGCTTTAAGCACCTGCGCGACCACTTCGACCTCTTGCAGCGGGCTGATGCTGATGGTCTCGTCGCTATCGACGCTCACGCCACCCACCGAAGTGATTTGGAAGTAGGGCTTGGGATAGTTCACCTTGATGGCGGGGTCGCCAAGCAGGAGGAACGACATCTTGTTGCGGTTGGTCATGGTGCCGAAGGCTTGTTTCGACTTCATGAGCACCTCACCCAGGGTGGGCATATAACCATTCGACTCGAAGGAGAACATAGCGTTGCACCAAGCTTGGTTGAGGTCGTCGTTATATTCGGCGTAGACCGAGCGGGTGGAGGTCAGAGTTGCGATTACGCCACCCTTGGGGTTGTGGAACATCACCTCGGCGATGCCTCGCACGTCGCTGTCGTAGCGCGCCACGTTACAGCAGGCGGTGGTCATGATGGGCAGGTGGGGGTTATCCATCTTAGCCGCGTCGGAGATTGACCACAGGTGGGCTTGCTTGGTGAAGTTGGTGGTACCGGCATGGCCAACGTAGGTCATGAAGTACTGCCCCTCGTTGAAGCGGCTCTTCATGGCGCTGTTGCCGTCGACGGCCGTTTGTCGGTCGGCCGCGACGCCGGGCACCTTAGCGCGCGGATACTGCGAGGTGTAGACCTTAGCGGCGGCCATATTGGTGCCGAGGTAGTCGGTAACGGTGTTGCATATACCCTCGGCTTGGAAGGTGTGCAAGCCTTCGTTCTGGTCGTCGGCGTCGCAGGTGTAGAGGTTGCTGTTGCGCCAGGGGCCGAAGTCGGGGTGCAGCACATAATTCACAACCTTGTCGACGTCGGTGCGCGCCTCCTCGGGACTATCGCTGGTGATACGTCCCACGCCTATGCGCATCAGATCCTTTGCCACGTTGTAGCCCGAGTTGTCGTCGAGTATACCGAAGAAGTCATCGCTCACGTAGGAGAGTTCCTCGTCGTTGCTCTCGTCGGACTGATAGGTGAGAATATTATAGTCGCGCTTGGCGAGCAGGTTGCGGTTGTCGTAAGAGCCGCCGCCGAAGAGCAGGAAGTTCTTGAACTTGTTGCGGTCGCGGTCGTAGAACATCTTGTTCATCAGTCGGTAAGCCATCGCGTCGGGCGTACCGCTTGAGAACTCGTTGAACACTTGCTCTTGAGTGAGTACGAGCACGTCGATGCCGTCGTGGTCGCGGTGCAGCTGAGCCAGTCTCTCGGCTTGCGGCTGCAAGTGTTTATTGGTTACAATCAGCAGCTCGGGTGTGGCCGCGCCGTGTATGTTCTGGTTAGCTACCTCTTCCCAGCCGCCTATCGATAGCTGCTTGTCGGCTGGGTTGAATGCCACAAAGCTGGCGAAAGCCACGTCGACGCCCGGAGTGAAGGTGCGCAGATCATCGCCGTCGGCGTTGAGAGCGATCATCTTGGGGTCGGTGGCGGTGGTAACGTCCCACACGATGGTGTTGGCCGAAGCGTTTGCTAGGCTCACCTTCGTGCTCTTGCTGAGCTCAGGCACACCCATGTGGAACTGTCCGTCCTGAGCCAGCGCGTAGTCGTTGCCGCGCTCATAGGTAAGGATTACATAGTCGAGGCGTGCCGTGGAGGGTGCGTTGCTGATATACACTTGCAGTTTGCCTTCGGGCGCGTGCACCGTGGGCACGACGCAGGCCATCGGAGCCTTGGTGTTGTAGTACACCTCGGTGCTGGCCGGAGTGTAGATTACTGCGTCGAGAGCCTTGAACGACGCGCGGTCGACTCCGTTGAAGATGGCATTGATATAGCCCGACGATGTCTTCATCACGCCTGCCGCGCAAGCCTTGACCATGATGCTGTCGCCCTGCGCGAGCCCTGGCAGCGAATAGTCGATGGTGATATATCCGCCCGGCATATCCTCACCCACGAGGTCCTTACCGGTTTTGCTGAGCGAAACCAGTTCTTGCTCGTGGTGAAAATAGGTGATACTACTGTCGCGTCGCGAGGTGGAGGCGGTGGAGGGCGCACTTACCACCGGCACGTGGTTGGCCTCGGAGCCATCCTCGGTGAGGAAGTAGTAGCCCGCGGTGGCATAAGTGTTCATCACGCGGCTGTAGTGCCGTGTGGCGGGCTTGCGGGGGCTGTTGAGCTCGTAGGTGACTGGGCCTTGACCGTAGAACACCAGTTTGCCGTCGACAATGGAGAACGGCACACTCACCAGGTCGTCGGGCGCGGAGCCGTCGAGCACCTCGTTAATCATGTGTCCGCCCGAGCCGTAGACGCGCACGGCGTTGATATCGCTGAAGCCCATGGCGCTGAGCTCGGCCGCCGTAAGCTGGTAAACGCCATCTTTCTCAACCGAGATTTTCACCCAGCGGCCTGTAGCGAGCCGCGACTGGCTAGCGTAGCTCGACGCGGAGAAAGCGCTCGCGCTGCCGGCGATGCCCACAGCGAGTAGCGCGCTTGCTAAAACTTTAAAAAATAATCTCTTATGCATAAGTGTTGTAATATAATTATTTTCAATCTCTGTCAGTTAGTCACTTTATCCTTGCCCGCAGCAGGGGTTCCGAGCCCAGCGAGGCCTCAATCACATCGCCCACGTGGAGCGGGAACTCCAGCGGCGCGCAGTCGCTCACAATCATATCGCCCATCTTGAGGGTGAAATATCGGCTGAGCCACTCCACCAGCAGGTCGAAGCCGAGCGTCATGGCCGCGGTGGTGATGGTTGCCTGCTCGCCTGACGGAAGGCGAAAATCAGCCTCAAGTTCGGCCGGTAGCGACTCCGGCGCCAACTCATGCCATTGGCCGGGCAACAGCGCGCCGTCGAAGGCGGTCGCGAGCGCCGAGTAACGCGCCTCGGGCTGACGGCTGTCGATGCCACGCGCTTCCACCATCAGCGCCACGCTCATGCCGTCGCAGTAGCGAGAGGCAAACCGCCGCGAGATGGTCTTTCCCAAGCGACCGATGCGAAACGCGAACGCCGGGATGCCCACAAAAGTCTCGGCCCAGCGAGGCAGAAACATAGGCTTGCCCGGGCGCACGATGGCGCTGTCGGTGACCACTGTCGCCTGCGGCACATTGCCGCCATAGTTGCCGGTGAGCCTGAGTATCTTCATTTTTTCGCTTATCAGCATTATGTCGCAAGGCTACACGCGCCTTGTTCTATATTAACGTAAATAATTCTTATTTATTGTGATGCATGGTGTCGAGCCGATTGTACATCACAGCCAGGTGGGCATAAATCGAGGTGTTTTGAATCACCACCGATGCCGGCACCTTGATGCGATAGGGCGTGAAGTTCCATATCGCCTTGACTCCTGCCGCCACCAGATGGTCGGTCACCTCCTGGGCGTTCTCGACGGGCACGGCGAGAATGGCTATTGTCACCCCCTGCTCGCGCACCCGCTCGGCAAGCGTGTCGATGTGATAGATGGGAATGCCGGCTATTGATGAGCCTACGATTGCGTCCTTTACATCGAATCCGGCCACGATGTTTAGCCCGTATTGCGCCAGACCCACGTCCTGCATAAGCGCTCCACCGAGCGAGCCCGCGCCCACGATGAAGGCGTTGTGGCGATGCTTGAAGCCGAGGAAGTCGGTGAGCACTTTCACGAGCGTTCGCACCTCGTAGCCGATGCGAGTCTTGCCCTTGATGTTGAGGAACGAGAGATCCTTGGCGATCTGAGAGGCGTCGACGTTGAGCTTCTTGCTTATCTGGGTGGACGAAATATACTCTATATGCTTAGCATCGAGGAGTTTGACGTAAGCCAAATACCACGGCAACCGCCTGAGCGTGGGCTCGGGCAGCAGTGCCTTGGCGGGGTATTTAGTCTCGCTATTCATGCCTTGATTCAGCGTTACAACCCGCAAAGGTAAAGAAAAGTTGCGAGATAGCCGTTGTTTTTGCTTGATTTCACTTTTTTTAAGAGAATTCTAATTGCCGATCACATCGAGGTAATGCTGCCACTGCGGGTCGTCGTCGACGTCGAACTCGAGCGGCATTGCCGGCAGCGCGGCGAGTGCCTCGTTGAACTTGCGCCGGAAGATATGCAGGCTACGGGTGTAGAACACCCAATTCCGCTCGTTCTCACCGGTGTAGATACCGGTCATGACTGCCACAGGGTCGGCGTTGAAGGCGGCGTTGAGGGCGTCGGTGGCCTGCTCCATCAAGCTGCTGTCGGTCACTGACGGCATGCCTTTCTCGTCGCCGGCGTAGCGCCACGTGACCTCGACGCGGCTATTGTATTTACCGCTCAGCCGCAGCTCGTCAATCTCGGTTCGCACAGTCACTATCACCATCGCGCCGCTCTCGCTCGCGGAGGGTGCCGTCAGCCACTCGTCACTCACTTTCATCGTCATTGTAGTTTATTATTTATGTTTCTGAAGTTCCTAACGATATTGTAACAACAAATTACACGACTTTTCACGAATTAACTATTCTTGTGGAGGAATGTCAAACTACAAATTTAACAAATTACACGAATTTAACAAATTAATATCGTTTTTATCTATTTTAGAAGCTAATGACAACTTATTATGTATTAAAATTCAATATTCACTTTTGTAGCCTTTAATAGGGTTATTCAGGCAGGTCGTCGGACTGGTTGTCGCTCGGGGCGGGGAATTGGCCGGAGTCGCGCAGGCGCTTGATGTAGGCGAGTTCGCCTATGGCGTAGTCGTGGCTCTCGGGGTCGTTGAGCAGCTCTTTGAACTCCTTCTCGGCATGGTCGAGCTCGCCGTAGTCTACACTGGCGTAGGCGCGGCGGCGGCGCATAAAATTGATGAAGCTTTTCACATGGTCGGGAGCGTCCTCCTCGAGCCCTTCCTCACCGTCGTATTCGTTGGCGATTTGGAAGTAGATGTTGTCGATGAGTTTGAACGAGCGTATATCGCCGGCGTTCACCACGGTGTTGATAAGTTCCATGCAATACGACAGTCGCGACGACTCCCTCAGCTGCTCGAGATAGAAATACGCTTTCTCGTAGAGGCCGAGCTCGTTGTAGCAGAAGCCTATGTAGTAGCAGATGTCGAAATAAGCCTCTCGACCCTTGTCGTTCATGTGGAAATAGTTGAGACGATAACTACGATACACCGTCTCGAGATGGCGCAGCGCCTCGAAGTAGCGGCCCTCGCTGATGTATTGCCGGCCCCAATAGGTGCTGAAGGCCTCGCTGGGGTCGACGAGCTGGCACAGCAGCTCTTCTTCGTCGGTGAGCACGGCATTCTTGTCGCGGTCCTTGAGTTGCGCGTCCTTCCACATATAGTCGAACTCGGCGAGTTTCTTCTTCGGGTCGGTGAGGTCGTAGGCCACCAGGAAAGAGTAGCTCTGGCGGCGCAGCGGTTTCTCCTTGGCCAACGAGCGGTCACGCGAGGCAATCTCGGCGGGCAAGAGCACCTGCACGCGATAGTAAAGCGAGGTGCTGTCGCTGCCGTCGGCGGTGAGCGAGATGGTGAAAATCTTCTCTTTGGCTTTCCTTACGCCATGTTCGGTGGCGTGGACCAGCAGCGTGGCGTGGCTGTGTTCAAAACTTGGGCTTACTGTATCGCCTACGGGAGGCATAATTATTCCCAACGCGCGGTGGAGAGCATACTGGGTATAGTTGGTGGCGACGGTGGTAAGCGTCCCGTCGGTAATCACATCGATTCCGTGCAGGCGCCAGCGTCCGCGGTCGGTGAACGTGTTGATTACGGTGCCCACGGTGATGGGCTCGGCGCCGTTGGTGCGGTCGACCTTCAGCTCCTGGTGGGCGAGTTCCTGCTGTTGCAGCAGGAACATCTCGCGAGCACCGATAGCGTGCTCAATCTCGAGGTCGATGTCCTCGTTCTCGGCCGAGCGCTTCACGGCGTCGTCGATGGCGTCGCACACATCGCGGCGCGTCGAGAAGAACGACTCCAAGCGCCCCGACAACTGGTCGACGCTATTGCACGTCATCGAGATGTGCACCCCGAAGTCGGTCGAACTCGCGTCCTTGCTGTAGAAGAAGCGGTGGTAGATCGACATATTGTTGAAGTGGTTGAGCACGGAGCGCATCTCATCCACCGATCTCAAGGGGACATCCATCACGTTGAGGAACAAAAGTTCAAACACGTTGTAAGGCTTATAGAACACAGCTACAAAGTGTCCACCTTGATAGTCGAAGTAGTAGCGGTGACTGTCCTTATACCCCTCGGTGTCGACCTGAAAGTGGCATTGCAGACTCTCGAGCGTGACAGCGAACTGTTGCTCGAGCGACAGCTGGTTGAACGTGTTCTCGCGGCGCAAGGCATCGCTTTCGGTGCTGCTCTTGCGGTGGTCACGTTTTTTCGTGCCTTCGGGTTTTACTATGTGTGCCGTCTCGGCCTCGGAGTCGATGCCGGTAAGCAGTTTTGCTATTTTCGACGAAATTTTTGCCATTGGTTATTATTTTGTATTTAAAGAATTTATAAACTGTTCGATAAGCGGCAGGCACTCCTCTGGAGTGTCGCAGCCGGCGGTGAGCGTCTCGACGGGACAGTAGCCGGTGTTGGCTCGGTTTCTGATGCGGGACACTAGTCGGTCGTAGCTGAAGTCGACGTCGCTTCGCTCGAGAAACGCCAACGCTTGCCCGCTCAGCAGTGGGGTGTACAGGCGTTTCACTCCGCCGGCGATCATCAGCGCGGCGGCTCCGCGCCCCACCACCTTGTCGACCACAGTAGCGCCTCGCAACGGCTCGGCAGGGTCGTGCAGCATACGCCACAGGTCGCTCACGCCGCGCCCCGCGCCACGATGCAACACACCGCCACGGTCCATCGCCACAAGCGACAACCTCTCCGCTTCCAATATTGCTTTAAGCCTCTCTATCATAAACCTTTACATTCCCGCAAGCATTTTTTCGCCTGCCTTTAGCCTGCAAATATACTACAATCCACGCAAATCCCAATGCCTATTAACATTTTTTTCGCATCCGCACCGCCACGCCTTCGACACACTTTCGACAATTCCTTCGCAATCTGCTCAAAATAAATCTGTTCGAGCATAAATCTAATTACCGATTTTGGGTTAAGCGTGCTTTTTGCGGAAAAATGTGCTTAAACTTAAATAAAATCACTTGGAAATCCACAGATATATTGATTATTTAAAAAAATAGTTGTAACTTTGCAGCGTATACGCGGTGATATATGTGTTTTCCTTAAGTTACAATAAACAATAAGCAAATAATTAAAAATCAAACTAAGAATATGAGAGTAAAGAAATTATTTCTAATCCTTGCCTTGCTCTGCGCGGTGGCACAGGGAGCGTGGGCGCAAGCCAGTTGGGCTGAGGTTTATGCAATGACGAATACCACAGCCGCAAACTGGACGCTACTTAATGCGGGTTCCACTACGGGAATGACGCTTGGAGCGGCTAATACCACAACGTATTACTACGCCAACTCGAGCCTCAGTTTCACCAATTCCTCGGTTGGAGGCAGCGGTCTGACCATCCAGGGAGTTGTGTATCTCTATCTGCCTGAGGGTGTAACCATCACCTGCAAGGGTGCCAATGCCGGCCAACCTACGGGCGCCGGTGCGGGCATAGAGCTGGCCGAGGGCAACGCCCTCTATCTCATTGGTCAGGGCGCGGTCAATGCCACGGGCGGCAACGCCGCTGGAGGCGCGAATGGCGCGAATGGCAGTGACGCGGGTTGGAACAATCAAAACTACTGGTCCGGTACCGGAGGTAATGGCGGTAATGGCGGCGGCGGTGCCGGCGCCGGCATCGGCACGCGCGGTGGCGATGGCGGCAAGGGCGGCGCCGGCGCCGCAAGTGTATCCTCCAGCTGGAGTCACGCAGGTGGAGGCAGCGGTGCCGGTGGCAATGCCGGCGCGACCGCCGGTGCC
>JAFVDY010000043.1 GCA_017478265.1 Muribaculaceae bacterium
CTACCCCGAACGACAAATCCACCTCACCATCAAAATCAAACGAAACCAACTCTAAACTCAACTTCCAATCAGGCTTTTGCTTGATTGGAAGCTTTTTTCGGGCTGAGATTTTGTCATTTCTCAGTTTATTCGTACTTTTGCGCTATCTAACTCTATAAAGTTATTCTTATTATGAACCGACGAGAAATGATAAAGATGATGGGCACTGCGGCGATGGGAGCAACCGTGCTCGGACTGCCGATTACGGCCGACGCGAGCCCGCTGCCCGCCGGCGCGCGACGCAAAGTGCTCGTAATCGGCGCTCACCCCGACGACCCGGAGACGGGCTGCGGCGGCTTGATGTGCCTCCTAACAGATGCCGGGCATGAGGTGGTCTGTGTCTACCTCACTCGCGGCGAAGCGGGCATCGCCGGTGTTGGCCACAGCGAGGCGGCGGCAATCCGGTCCAAGGAATGTGAGGCGGCTTGCGAGATTACGGGCGCGCGCCATGTGTTCATGAGTCAAATCGACGGCAACACCGAGGTCAACCTCGAACGCTATCGCGAGATGCGCGAGCTCATCGACCGCGAAAATCCTGATTTGGTGCTTACGCATTGGCCAATCGACGCCCACCGCGACCACGCCATTTGCGGCACTCTCGTGCTCGACGCTTGGCGACGACTCGACCGTCGCTTCCCGCTCTTCTACTTCGAGGTGATGACGGGCGAGCAGACGCAGATGTTCCATCCCACCCACTGGGTCGACATCTCGGCGGTGCAACAACGCAAACGCGAGGCCTGTATGTGCCACGTTAGTCAGAACCTGCAGGACATCTACGACGGATGGCACACGCCAATGGAGAAATTCCGTGGTATAGAGGCGCGATGTGCCGCCGCCGAGGCCTTCGCGCTCCACACCGCCGCTCAAGGCTCCCTCTTGTAGCGATTTGACAGCCGTTGCCACCAACATTAAATCGGTGACATCTGCGATTAGAACGGCGGCGCCTCTTCGCCGGAGTCGCGCATGAAGTCGGCGCCGGGCAATGGCGCTCCTCCCATGCTGGCTCCGAGGTCGACCGTCGGCTCCGCACCGTGGCTCGCGCTGTTGATACGCGACTCGTAGGTGCCACTACCGCCTATGCCCTCACTCAGGTTGTCGTCCCAGTTGTCGAAGCGCGCGTAATGATTGATAAAGCGCATCTTCACGTCGCCAACCGAGCCGCTACGGTGCTTGGCGATAATGAACTCGGCCAGGCCGCGTATGTCGTTGCCCTCAGCGTCCTGGCTCGACTTGGTATAATACTCCGGGCGGTGGATAAAGCACACTATATCGGCATCCTGCTCGATAGCCCCGCTCTCGCGAAGGTCGCTCAGTTGCGGACGCTTGCCGCGCTTCTCGTCGCCGCGCTGCTCTACGCTGCGGTTCAGCTGCGACAGTGCTATGATGGGTATGTTGAGCTCCTTGGCGAGTTGCTTAAGCGAGCGTGAGATGGTGCTCACCTCCTGCTCACGCGACCCGAACTTCATACCCGTGGCGTTCATCAGCTGCAGATAGTCGATGATGATGATTTGCACGCCATGCTCCCTCACCAAGCGGCGTGCCTTCGTGCGCAGCTCGAATATCGACAGCGAAGGGGTGTCGTCAACATATAGCGGTGCCGTGTATAGCGTCTTGATGCGGCCCATGAGCTTATCCCACTCCATCTGGTCGAGCTGGCCGCTCTTGATTTTTGCGCCGTCAAGTTCACACACATTACTTATCAGGCGATTGACGAGCTGCAAGTTGCTCATCTCAAGCGAGAACACCGCCACCGGTGTATTGTAGTCTACAGCCATATTCTTCGCCATCGACAGCACGAACGCCGTCTTACCCATCGCCGGACGAGCCGCGATTATGATAAGGTCGCTGTTCTGCCAGCCGCTGGTAATCTTGTCGAGCTCGTGATAGCCCGTGGCAAGGCCGCTGAGGCCGCTCTCGCGATTGGCCGCGTCCTGTATCTTGTTTATGGCCTCGGTTATCACGGGATCAATCTGCACCACGTCGCGCTTGAGCGTATTCTTCGAGATTTCAAACAACTTGCCCTCTGCCTCTTGCATGAGATCGTAGACGTCAATCGACTCGTCGAAGGCGAGCGTCGAGATGTTTGAGCTGAAGCTGATCAGCTCGCGCGCGATATACTTTTGGGCGATGATACGAGCGTGGTACTCAATGTTGGCCGCACTCGACACGCGCGCCGTAAGCTCAGAGATGCGCAACGCGCCGCCGGCCTCTTCGAGGGTACCGTCGTTGCGTAGTTGTTCCGTAACTGTGAGCATATCTATCGGGCGCTGACGAGCACCAAGCGACACTATCGCGTCGTATATCTTCTGGTTGCGAGCGTCGTAGAAGCTCTCGGGCGTGAGCAGATCGCTCACAAGCGAGTAAGCGTCCTTCTCGAGCATCAGCGCGCCCAGCACCACCTCCTCTATCTCAAGCGCTTGAGGTTGCTTTTTGCCGCTGGGCTCTTGCAGGGCTGCCTGCTGTTGCAGCCTGTTATTCTTGCGGTTGGGACTGTTCTTCCCGGTCTCAAATTCCATATATTTTATCGTTTATTTTACTGTTTCGGTCTGCAAATGTACTCATTTCCTCCCAATCCACAATCAACAAACACCCGCGAGATATCAACAATCTTTCCACAACCGCCCCAACCCTCGCCCAACAACCGCCCAACCCTCGCCCAACAACCGCCCCCACCCTTCGCCTTACTTACTCTTAGCCAACAACCAAGCGGCCTTCCGTTTACCCATAGCTTTCCGCATCGCTTTCCGCACGCGAATTTCACCAGATTTCGAACCGAAAAACAACTCATAAAGCGCTTCCAACGGCCGCCTAACCACTAATTATCGCACAAAATCGACTTTTTTTCGATTGTTTAATGCCTTGTTAAGATTTTTTTACTATCTTTGTGGCGTAATTGCGTAGTATGCACTTTCGCAAGATGCTATATTGCGACACGGAGAATGGTTTTACCTATCGTTGTTGCCTGCTAAATAAGCGGATATTGCGGCAACTCTCCGTCTTACATCTTACATTCATTCGTAACTGATTAAAAATTATTTATAAAACAACTGAACTATGGATTTATTGATTCTTATTCAATCGGTGGCCGACGTCGCAAGTCAGGCTGCCGACGCGGCTCAAACCGCTGAGCCGGGTATCTTCGCTCCTACGGGCATGATTTACAAGGTGTGTGGCTGGATTGCCACTTTGGGCTTGATTTTCGGCTATGTGCCTCAGGCGTGGCAAACCATGCGCACACGCAGAACCGACGACATCGCGCTGCCAACATTCCTCATGATTGGCATCGGAGGCATCGCTTTCATGCTTCAGGGGGCTATGCTCGGGGTGTGGAACGAGAACGGTATGGGCGAGGGCTTCGCTTTGTTCTTCACCAACCTCATTACCACAGTGTGCAGCGTTATCATCTTTGGCATCAAGATTTACAACGACTATATCAAGAAGAAATAACGCCATCAGGGCTTTGAAAGCGTAGCGAACAGGACCGACTCGGCGCGCGAAGCGCCACGAGCCGTGTCTTGTTCGCTGTTTTTGGCGCTTATCGCGCTTGTCGCTCACGCTTTTTGGTGAGGCGACGACGCTTTTTCACAACTCTTGGGTATTGCCCAAACGGGGAAAAAGCAGTAACTTTGCCGCCCGAAACAGTAAGAAATATGCTTTTATCACAGTTAAAGACAGGCGAAAAGGGTATAGTAGTCAAGGTGATGGGCCACGGTGGATTTCGAAGGCGCATCATCGAGATGGGCTTTATCAAGGGCAAACCGGTGGAGGTATTGCTCAATGCCCCGCTGCAAGACCCGGTGAAATACCGTATAATGGGCTACGACCTCTCGCTGCGGCGCGAGGAAGCCGCGATGATTGAGGTGGTGACGGGCCACGAGCTCGACACAGAACCGCAGTCGCCGGCCTCGTGCGGAAGCACGATGGTGGAGGACGAGGCGCTGCAGGCAGTGGCCGAGCGACACCACAACGTGATCAACGTGGCTCTGGTGGGTAACCCCAACTGCGGAAAAACGTCGCTGTTCAACTTCGCCAGCGGAGCCACTGAGCACGTGGGCAACTATAGCGGTGTCACCGTCGACGCCAAAGAGGGACACTGCATCTTCGAGGGCTACCGTATCAATCTGGTAGACCTGCCGGGAACTTATAGCCTCACAGCCTACAGTCCCGAGGAACTCTTCGTGCGAAGGCAAATCATCGACAAGACGCCCGATGTCGTCGTGAACGTGATCGACGCAGGCAACCTCGAGCGCAACCTCTACCTAACCACGCAACTGATCGACATGGACTTGCGAATGGTGTGCGCGCTCAATATGTACGACGACCTCGAGCGCAGCGGCGACAAGCTCGACGTCGACAAGCTCGCGGAGCTCTTCGCCACACCCATGATCCCCACCGTGTTCAAAACCGGACGAGGGGTGGACGACCTGCTGCGAGCCGTCATTGCCATGTACGAGGGCACCGTCAACAGCAAGGTGTTCCGCCATATCCACATCAACCACGGCGAATACATCGAGAGCGCAATCGAGCAGGTGAAGGCCGAGCTGGAGAAGAACGATAACATTCGCCACCGCTACTCGCTGCGATACCTGAGCATAAAGCTACTGGAGAAAGATAAGGACGTGAACCGCTTTGTCGCCACTTTGCCTAACGGCGACGACATTCTCGCGGCTCGCGACAGCGGCGCGGCGATGGTGGCCGACAACCTTCAGGAGGACAGCGAGACGGCGATGATGAACGCCAAGTACGGCTTTATCAACGGAGCCATGCAGGAGGCTTACTCCAGCGCCGGAAACGCCGACGTGCACCTGATGACGAAGTATCTCGACAAGATAGTGACGCACAAGCTCTTCGGCTTCCCGCTCTTCTTCGTCTTCCTGTTCATCATGTTCTGGGTCACTTTTGCCGTGGGGCAGTATCCAATGGACTGGATTGACGCCGGCGTGGCATGGCTCGGCGACATGGTGTCGACACAGATGACCGACGGACCGCTAAAGGCGATGATAGTCGACGGCGTGCTCGGCGGAGTGGGCTCGGTGATTGTCTTCCTGCCGCAAATCCTTATCCTCTACTTCTTTATCTCGCTAATGGAGGACAGCGGCTATATGGCGCGCGCGGCGTTTATCATGGATCGCGTCATGCACCGCATGGGGCTGCACGGCAAGTCGTTCATTCCCATGATAATGGGCTTTGGATGCAACGTGCCGGCAATAATGGCGACACGAACCATCGAGAGCCGAAACTCGCGGCTGATCACGATGCTGGTGCTGCCGTTTATGAGTTGCTCGGCGAGGCTGCCCATCTATATCATGATTACCGGAGCCTTCTTCGCCGGCTATCAGAGTGTGGTGATGCTCGGGCTATACTCGCTTGGCATATTCACGGCAGTGCTGTCGAGCAGGCTCCTCAAGAGATTCCTCATCAAGGACGACGACACGCCTTTCGTGATGGAACTGCCACCTTACCGTCTACCCACGGCGAAAGCTATTTGGCGACACACGTGGTCGAAGGGCCAACAATATCTCAAGAAGATGGGTGGCATCATTCTGGTAGCGTCGATAATCGTATGGTTCTTGGGCTATTACCCCAACCACGACGCATACAACACACCGCAGGAGCAGCAGGAGGCGAGCTACTTAGGCATCATAGGCAAGACGGTGGAACCCGTCTTCGAGCCGTGCGGCTTCGACTGGAAGCTCGACATCGGATTGCTGGCAGGCGTGGGGGCCAAGGAGATAGTGGCCTCGACAATGGGCGTGATCTATAGCAACGACGAGCAGGCGCACGGACTTTCGCTGCACGACCGCATGGCGGCCGACGGCGTCACGACGCTGACCGCCCTGAGTTTCCTCGTCTTTGTGCTGCTCTACTTCCCTTGCATCGCCACCATTGCCGCCATCAAGGGCGAGACCGGACAGTGGCGATGGGCGCTGTTTGCCGCTCTCTATACCACCGCCGTGGCCTGGATAGCGTCGACTGCCGTCTATCGCATTGGACTACTGTTTGTTAATTAATAATTAGCATCAACCAACGAGTAACGATGTACTGGCTCTTATTTTTGACATTCTTTAAAATCGGACTTTTCACCTTTGGCGGAGGATGGGCGATGATTTCGCTCATCAAGCGGGAGGTGGTGGAGAGCCGCCATTGGCTCGCCGAGGACAAATTTCTCGACCTGCTGGCCATCGCGCAGGCGATGCCGGGCATTCTGGCGGTGAATATCGCAGTGGTCGTGGGCGACCGTCTGCGAGGCACGCGCGGTAGTCTGATGGCGGCGTTGGGCACCATTCTGCCGTCGTTCCTCATCATCTTGTTTATCGCGGTCTTCCTCACGCCGGACACCATCAAGAACAACGCCTTGCTCACCGCAATCTTCAAGGGCATACGTCCGGCGGTGGTCGCGCTGATTGTGGCACCGGTAATCACCACGGCGCGCGCAGCTGGCATCAAGTGGCGCACAGTGCTCATTCCGGTGGCGGTGGCCATTCTCATCTACAGCCGCCTGCCGGTGGTCTCCAACCCCATCGTCTACGTGCTGATGGGAGCGCTGGGAGGATATATCCACCACGTTGTCAAACTCGCGAAATCGCGTAAAACCTCACCGCAATGAGCATCTACATCAAACTGATATGGGCCTACCTGAAGATTGGGCTGTTCGGCTTTGGAGGCGGATATGCTATGCTCACTCTAATCGAGAGCGAGATAGTGAAAAGCGGATGGCTGACGAGCGCACAGTTTACCGACATCGTCGCAATATCGCAGATGACACCCGGGCCGATAGGCATCAACAGCGCAACTTACATCGGCTATGTGGCCACAGGAAACGTCGTGGGCTCGATAGTGGCCACCTTAACGGTCGTGCTGCCACCATTCGTGCTCACGCTACTGGCGTCGCGATATATCGCCAGACACGCCGACAGCTCGTTTATACAAGGCGCCTTCGAGGGATTGCGCCCGGTGGTGGTCGGACTGATAGCGAGTGCCGCGCTGCTGCTTATGAATGTCGACAACTTCGGCTCCTTCGGCAGCCGCGACAATCTGATTGCAATCGCCATTTGTGTCGCGAGCTTCTGCACCGTCTATTTCACCAAGGTTCACCCCATCTTGGTAATCATTGCCGCGGGACTCATCGGCGCCCTCGTTTACTGACCCACATCTTCCATCTTCCATCTTACATCTTACATCAAAGATCGTCCACCTGTAGGGTCGACGCATGCGTCGACCGCGTGCCGCCAATGCCCCCCCACATCTTCCATCTTACATCTTACATCGAAGATTGTCTTCCATCAAATCGTATTCGCCGAAAATTTTCGGCGAATAATTTGGCTATTCGCCGAAAATGCCCCCCCCCCACATCTTACATCTTCCATCTTACATCTTCCATCTTACATCTTACATCTTAC
>JAFVDY010000044.1 GCA_017478265.1 Muribaculaceae bacterium
AAAAGATGTGATTGAGTTGAGTTGATTAGTTGAGTTATTGAATTGAATTGAATTGTTTGAGTTGTCTGATGATGGTTTTGATATTTGTTGGTCTATTTTAATTGCGACATTTTGTGGGCATCCTTCGGCTGCGAGGATACCGCGAGCGACCGCCACGAGTCGAGATTCGTGCTTATCCTTAGTGAACTGCCATTTTTTGTGGAGATGTTAAATTATGTGAGAGGGTTGCGGTTGTGGGAGGAAATGAGTAATTTTGCGAGTTATTTCGACGAAAATAACTATTTAATTATTATAATCATATAATATCTAATAGGTTGAGATATGGGTGATGCTTTGGCAATTGGAACTTTGCTGCATGGTTATCGGATTGAGCGCTATATCGCTAGCGGAGGCTTCGGTAATACGTATCTGGTTCGTCATGTGAGTCTTGATGCTGTGCGTGTGATGAAAGAGTTTTTCATTCGCGGCATTACCGGTCGGTCTACTGACAGCCTAAATGTTAGCGTAACGCTTGACGTGAATCGTCCGCTTTTTGAAAGTCAGCTGGAGAAGTTCCGTGGCGAGGCTCGTCGCATCTTCGGCCTTAGTCATCGGAATGTGGTGAAGGTGTACGACCTGTTTGATGAGAACGGGACGGCATACTATGTGATGGACTACGTAGATGGCGAGTCGCTGCAGGACTTAGTGAAGCGGCGCGGCGCGTTGCCGGCCGACGAGATACGAGGCTACACGTTGCAGGTGCTTGACGCGCTTGATGCGATACATAGCGAGGGCATCTTCCATCTCGACCTCAAGCCCGGCAACATTATGATAGATCGCCAAGGCGTGTTGCACCTTATCGACTTTGGAGCGAGCAAGCAGATTGAGGCTGACGGCACGGCCGTCACCACCACCGCGGCGCCGTATACCCAGGTTACGCGCCGCCGGAGCAGATTAACTACGACAGACGAAAGATTGGTCCCGCGACCGACTTGTACGCTTTGGGTGCTACCGTTTACAATCTGTCGACCGGCCAAAAGCCGCCTACGATGGCCGATTTGCTTAGCGGTGGTGAGGCATTTGCCGCGGTTCCGGCCTCGCTGCGGGAGTTTGTTGTTGAGTTGATGAAGTTGGCTCCGGCGCAGCGTCCGCAAAGTGCCGGCGCGGCTCGCCAATTATTAATCGGTAAAGAAGAAGCTGAGGTTAAAGCGGAAACACCACTAAAGATTAAGGTTGCTGATATAAAGACGGAGATTGCAAAGGGAAAGAATGAGACAATAATAACCGACCCGAACAAGACAATAATCACTCCCAATCGCCCCGATTTTACAATTGAGAATGAAGGAGACAACTTGATTTTTGATGTTTATGGAGTTAAGTTCAGAATGATTTATGTGGCAGCGGGACAATACAAAGGCGGGCTATTTTCGGGCCAAATAGACGTGAACGCGTTTTATATCGGCCAGACACAAGTTACCCAAGCTTTGTGGAAGGCTGTGATGGGAAATAATCCGTCGAAATTCAGTAAGAATAAGAATAATCCGGTTGAGAGAGTAAGTTGGAATGACTGTAAACATTTTTTGAACAAATTAAGAAACATAACAAAGAGGTCATTCCGTTTTCCAACAAAACAGGAGTGGCAGTTTGCCGCTCGTGGAGGCAATTATAGCCGCGGTTTCAAATACTCAGGCAGCAATGATATTGATCGCGTGGCATGGTATGAGTATAACTCTGGAGGCATGCCACATGAAGTCGCACAGAAGCAGCCGAATGAATTAGGCATATATGATATGAGTGGTAATGTATGGGAATTTAGTTCTAATCAACTCAAACTACTTAATACTCAGATTATTCTTGGAGGATGTTACTTGAATGGTAGTGGATATTGTGAGGTTACAAGTTCATATGACTGTCATAATGAAGCACATCATGAGCTGATAGGGCTTCGTTTGGCGTTGAGTGCTTATTAAAGGACGAGATAATTTCGTTATTTAATTTGTTAATTTCGTTCAATTTGTGAAATTTGTTGTTTAAAGGCTGAATTTTGTAAAACCAGGTTACGGGATTTGCTTGAGGAGGCGCGCGGGGACGCCGCCAACGATGGTGCGCGGAGCTACGTCTTTGGTGACGACGGCTCCGGCGGCCACTATGGCGCCGTCGCCCACGGTGACGCCGGCAAGGATGGTGGCGTTGGCGCCAATCCATACGTTTTTGCCGATGTGGATGGGAGCGTAGGTCATGCTCTGGCGTTTGTCGGGATCAGGGTCGTGGTTGAGTGTGGCGAGCACCACGTTGTGGCCAATGAGTGCGCCCTCGTCGATGGTGATGCCGCCCTGATCCTGAAATTTGCAGCCCATGTTGATGAACACACAATCGGCGACGACGGTGTTCTTTCCGCAATCGGTGTGAAACGGCGGAAACATTCCTACGGTAGCTGGCACTTTGCGACCCCACAGCTGCTCGAGTAGCGCATGAAGCTCGTCGGGCGTGTGATATTTGCCGTTAATCTGGGCGGTGATGAGCAATGCCTCTTGCGAGAGGCTGTGAAACATCATGTGGTCATCAGAGCCGCCAACTACGGGCTTGCCCGATGCCATGTAATCTCTAAATTCCTGTATTGTCATAACTTGAATTTAATCGGTTTTACGCAGCAAATTTAGCAAAAATAGTAGTATAGATTTAATAATTTTCACAATATTAACATATTTTAATCATTATTGCTACTCTATTTCACTTTAATTATAGTAAATTTGTAATTCAAAAATACAAATATTTCTATAAGCAACTGGACAACAGCCCATTAAAAACTATTATAACTATGAAGAAATTTCTGTTTTCATTGATGGCGCTCGCATTCGCGCTCTTGAATGCCGCAAGTGCCAGAGAGACTGTAAAGGCTGACGCCTCTCCCCTACCCCAAGCCGCAGCCGGCGCCGATATGCCTTCGTTCACGGCAACGTCGCTGACGCTCAAGCCGGGCAAGAACGATTACATGAGGGTGAGCATAAACGCTAACAATCAGCCCGTTTCGAACTTCAGCGCCGAAATCTACGTGCCGGAGCATATCACTATCAATACCAACTCATTTGGTGTGCCGGGAGCAATGACTCAAGACGATTTCAGGTTTACCGACGCAAGCTACGACGACGAGAAGCGGTGCTATCGCCTGTCGTTCGGCTCGGAGAGCGGCCTTTGCGACAGATTTCAGGTGCTATTGCCGCCGATGTCGCAATAGAGAACGTCCTGCCAGTCGCATCAGGCGGGGCTATTTTTAATCCTGACTTTTGCCAGCAGGCGGTGATGAAGAGTAGCCACCAGAATCACGACGCACAGATATAGTGGAGCCATATAAGTGAGGCTTAGGTCGAAGTGAAGCCACGGACTGAGGGCGAGCTGCACGAACGAGTAGCAGGCGTAGACGCTTGCCGAGATGCGTCCGAGCCGCGCCATGAGACGGCTGATGAACCGCATAGGCGCTATAATAGCAATAAGAAATAGCACCTCGGAAAGCGGAAGCAACAGCTTGACGTTGGCTGTGATGACAAACAGGACGAAAGCCGCTATACACAATGTGATAGTATGCCACTTGCGCGGCGCGAAGGTGCACTTGCACCGGGCAGTAAGCATACCCATGGCGAAGGGCATAATCCAGCCGACGAAGTTGTGGCGCAACAACTGTTGCCACGCCGGCGAGCAGAACATTATCGCTCCCCACCACAGTGCACCGCCGGCGATTGCCAGCGCCGCCAACGCGCGCACGCCCAATCGGCGCAACACCAAGGCGAAAAGCACATAGAACTGAACGAGCATGCCGAAAAACCAGAACGAGCCGGGTGTAACCTTGGCGTAGTCGAAAATGTTAATTAAAAACAGCGATTGCAGCACCAACTCGCTCACCGTGTAATTTCCGCCAAAGGTAAAATGGTCGACCACGAAATACAAGAGCATGAGCGGTATCATCAGCAACCATATCTTCACCGCATGGCGCACGATAAACCTAAGGGGGGTGAACTCTGCCGCGTGAATATCGCCGTACTTGCGCGTAAGTCCGTAGCCGCTGAAGAAAATAAACGCCACGACACCGTACCAGTGGAGGTAGCCAATAAAGTACAGCGGCGCCGAAGGTGTAAGCATTTGTCGCCAAAAGTCGGCATAAGCGACGGTGTTGACCTGCATTTCGCCGGTGTGAATGCCAATCACATGGCACAGCATATTACCCAGCGCAATCATCATTATCGCCCATCCCTTGACGCAAGAGCTGTATGTTCGTGATATTTCCATTGGAGCGGATTATCGTAGTGGTATGTCGAGGCAGTGGTCGTTGGTCGACGATTCGCTGTCGGTGTCGACGTGGTTGCGGTCCTCGAGCGCGCTGCGCATATACGGCTCGACTCGCGGCATGAGGTTCTCCATCACAAACGGAGTAACGAAGTTCGCCTGCTTGGGCATGATGTCGCCAATCATTGCCGACACGCCGTCGCGAATCGACTGCATTATAGCCGCCGCCTGCTGCGGATCCTCGCCACCGCGCGTTACGAGCAGCAGGCTCTCGCCAAGCGGTTGTCGCAGGTGGCGCAGTAGAATGTTGACAGCCGCCGGCACGTTGTCGGGCAGGCTGACATCTCCCAGCAGCGAGCCCGCCATGGCTTTCAGCTTGTCGAGTCGGCTCCAGGCCTTACGAGCGATAGTGCCGGCGAGGATGGGAACGCCGTTTTCGACCTGTGCCCTACCCTGCTCCACCCAGGGTTCTCCGCTCGAGGCGAGGAAGCGCGTGTCGACGTGCATCAGGCCGTTATTGACGGTAATCGTGCGCAACGGGAAAGGATAGGTGGTGAGCGAACCTGTGGCGACATCAAAGATGCTGTCGCCGTCCGCGTTGAAGTCGCGCACAGCATCGGTGATGTGCAGGTGGCCGGTGAACACGGCTCGCACATCGCAGTCGATAAGAGTTGTCATCAGCGTCCGATAGTCGTCCACAATGTAGTTTCGCAGCACTCTCGCCTCGCCGTCGAAGTGCTCAAGCAGGTGGTGGTGCATCATAGCTACGATGCTACGGCCTTCGCTTTTGGCTATGGCCGCCTGCTCCCTGATCCAGTCGAGCGTCTCCTCTTTCACGCGTCCGGCGCTGTGATAGCTGTTGTTCTTATCGCCTCGCGCGACGAGTGTGTTCTCCTCGTCGCGATTGCTGTCGATGGCGAGCAGCGCTATGCCCGGGGCGGGATAGGCGATGTAGCTAAGCGAGTTGGGGTCGCGGAGAGCTGGGTCGGCGTAACCGTAGTCGCGATATAGCGCGGCAAACTCCGTTCGGTTGACAGTCGGAGCCGATGACGTTGAGTCGCCGTCGAAATAGTGAGCGTAGGGGTTGCTGATGTCGTGGTTGCCGGGGATAACGAGGGTGTTGACACCGGCCGCTCGCAGACGGTCGAGGGTCGACACCAAAAGTTGGTGGCTGGCGAGTTCGCCGTTGAAGGTCAAGTCGCCGGCAATCAGGAGCGTAGTAGGCCGCTCGCGCAGCACTGTATCGACCAATGCGTTGAGTATCGCCTCGCTCTCGAGCGGCAGCTTCATCTCGTCGCGGGCGAGCGCCTCCGATGCCTCGCCTTCGCTCTTGATGAGCGTCGGCGCGAGCACGTGCGGGTCGCTCACCACCATCCATCGTATTTCGTTGTCACTCTGTTCCATCTCGCCCGGGTTGGTGGCGCCAGCCACAAACGCGATCATTGCCGCCACCATCGATTTTATCACTAAAAGCAATCGCCTCGCCATAATTTCTAAATAAAAATAGGGTTTTAAAAGGGTAAATCGGGATATATCAACTCATTGTCGCCTGCAAATGGCAGTTGACAGCTATCAACGTCTGTAATTCGCTGTAAATCCTTAATCTTTAATCTATAATCACGTCTTGTCGCAGGGTTTTCAATCTCAAGTCGTCTTTGTTTCGACATTATTGCAAACTCTGTCTCTTTCTCAATGCCAAGAAAACGCCTGCCAAGCATATTTGCGGCAATGCCTGTTGTGCTTGAGCCGGCAAATGGATCAAGAATCCACGCTTGGTCGCGAGTTGATGCAAGTATGATTCTACATAACAGCGACAAAGGTTTCTGCGTTGGATGCTTGCCACAAGACTTTTCCCATCTTGCGATGGCTGGTAGCCTCCAGACATCTGTCATCTGTTTGTCGTCGTTAAGTAGTTTCATTAAATCATAATTGTAGTAATGAGGTATTTTTTCATATTTCCTTGCCCATATAATAAATTCTGTAGAATAAGTGAAATATCGGCACGATATATTGGGAGGAGGATTGGTCTTAGCCCAAGTAACTACATTTAGAATTTTAAAATTGTTATTATTTAGCGAATTGGCAACAGAGAATATATTGTGAAAAGTGCCACTCACCCATATTGTGCCATTGTCTTTAAGTTTGTCTCGGCAAAGTGAAATCCAGGCATTATTGAAATCCTCAATGTTTACAGCAGATGTCCTTTTGTCCCA
>JAFVDY010000045.1 GCA_017478265.1 Muribaculaceae bacterium
AGCTGTATCAGTTCCATCTCCAGACGCGCGTTCTGCTCCTGCAGATTGTCATTGATGTCCTTGAGGTGGAAGTAGCCTGTAATGGCGCTGTATCCCTCGCTCACTGTGGCTGCCGCACCATTCGCGCTGGTGAAATAGACGCTCTGCTGATAGGGGTTGTTGCGGAAGAGCAACACGGCACTTATCGTCATCAGAATGATGAAGACGAACCATGCACTGTGCCTTATCAAGAAGTTGAGCAGATTGTTCATTTACCTATGAGGGATACCGCCGTACGGGCGGTGATATAACTGTTGTCGCACCTATTGTGACCTCACGCAGATTGCCTCACGCGGTGAGTGGCGCGTGGGGTTGCAACCTGCGTGAGCCTTGTGTAGCTTGTCGCGCTCGATGAGCGGCAAAGGCCGTTTATCGTTTCAGGAACTTGAATCGGTTGATATTCTTTAGAGCCACGCCGGTACCCTTGGCCACAGCGTGCAACGGGTCGTCGGCCACGTGGAATTGGATGCCGATCTTGTTGGTCAATCGCTTGTCGAGGCCTCGCAAGAGTGCGCCGCCGCCGGCAAGGTAGATGCCGTTCCTTACGATGTCGGAGTAAAGCTCGGGCGGAGTTTGCTCGAGCGCGCTCTGTACGGCGGCCTCAATCTTGGAGATCGACTTCTCGATGCAGTGGCTTATTTCCTGATAAGATACGGGCACTTCCATTGGCAGGGCGGTCATCTTGTTGGGGCCGTGTACGATGTAGTCTTCGGGCGGCTCCTCAAGCTCGGTGAGGGCGCTACCCACGTTGATCTTGATGAGCTCGGCAGTGCGCTCACCCACCTTCACGTTGTGGGCGCGGCTCATGTGCTCGACGATGTCCTCGGTGAGGTCGTCGCCGGCGATGCGTATGCTCTTGTTGCTGACGATGCCGCCAAGCGAGATTACGGCAATCTCGGTGGTACCGCCGCCTATGTCCACAATCATGTTGCCCTCAGGCGCCAGCACGTCGAGGCCGATACCCAGAGCTGCTGCCATCGGCTCGTAAATCATATATACGTCGCGACCTCCGGCATGCTCGCTACTGTCGCGCACGGCGCGTATCTCAACCTCGGTAGATCCGGAGGGGATACATACCACCATTCGCACCGATGGCGAGAACCAGTGGTTCTTTTTGCTTACTTTCTTAATCATGCCGCGAATCATCTCCTCGGCGGCGTTGAAGTCGGCAATAACGCCGTCGCGCAGCGGGCGTACGGTGGTAATGCCTTGGTGCACCTTGCCGTGCATCTCGCGGGCGGTCTCGCCTACGGCGATGGGCTTCATCGTCTTGGTGTCGAGGGCTACCACACTCGGCTCATCAATCACAATCTTGTCGTTGTGGATGATGATGGTGTTGGCAGTTCCCAGGTCGACTGCAATTTCTTGAGTGAATGAGAAAAGTCCCATAATTTCTTCGTTATTCTTTTAAATTTCTTTTGTTTACATCATAGGCTACCGCAACAATATCGTGGCTGCTGACCATGATTTGTCGCAATAAGCGGCTGCAAAGGTATTAAAATTTGATTACTTGAGCCACAATTTGCAAAAGAAATTTCAACTTTTTTTCAAGTTGATGGTTTGCGCTCGTGATTTACAGTTTTCCGGCGATGATGGCGTCGAGCATATTGTCGCACGCGTCCTCAAGCAGGTCGAGCACAAGCTCGAAGCCTTCGCTACCCTCGTAGTAAGGGTCGGGCACATAGTCGTAGTGAAGGTTGAAGCGTATGAAACGCCCCATCATCACTATTTTCTGTTGCGCCTCGCGCGTTGGCGCCATTTCCAGCAGGTCGCATTGGTTGGCGCTGTCCATGGCGACAATGATGTCGAAGTGGTCGAAGTCGTCGATGGTGATACGCCGGCTGATGTGCGTCAGCTCGAGGCCGCGTCGGCGCGCGTGCACGCGCATTCGGCGGTCGGGCAGGTCGCCCGCGTGTCCGCCGTAGGTGCCGGCGCTGTCAATCTCGAAGCGTTCGCTAAGGCCTCGCTCGTCCACTAAGCGTTGCATCACTCCTTGAGCCGCGGGCGAGCGGCAGATGTTTCCCAGGCAAACAAACAGTATTTTCCTCTTGGTCATGTCTCGTTTCTCGTTTTATCGGCCTCATCGCCTCGAAAATAAAGATGGCTTCGCTTGCTTGCTGTTGCAACCTCGCAAAGCCATCTTAAACAAAATCTTAAAAATGATATGATATACTACTTTGTCTCAGAGCCAACAATCGGTTTTACCTTCTTGAGTACATCGCGGTGGATGACTACGGGATACTTCTTGTGCAACTCTTCGAGCCACAGTTGCTCGAGATAGGTCTGATAGTCGCTCGACACGTAGCCACGCACGTCGCTCGCCTCCTCGGGTGCGTTGAGCACTTTGCCCTCAAGAATGAAGAAGATGGGATATTTGTCGTATTTGCTGTTGGGGTTGGTGCCGTTGAACACGAGGTAGTCAACGTTCTTGTCCTCGCGCATGTCCACCACCTTGCGTTCCATCACCACTTTCGGGCCCAGTTCCTGATGGATGCGGGTGGCGATCGAGTCGATGGGCTCGCCAATCATCGAGGCTTGAATCGATTTGGCGGCGTTGGCGGCGCTATCGTTGGCGGCGTAAAGCACTACGCCCTTGAAGTGGGGGGTATCCCACAGTGGATCGTACTTCGCTTTGTTGGCCAGGAAGTAGCGGTTGAGGCCTTCGTAGTCGGTCTTGGGCGCGTCATACACTCGACGCTTGCTGATTTCGTACAGTAGCGAGCCGTCGCGATACTCGTGCAGCAGGTTGCTGTAGTCCTCGGTGTTGTTGATTATGTCCTCACTGTAGACGGCGAGCAGGTCGCTGGCAATGAGGTCGTTGACGCGGCTCTCGATGTAGCCTGCGGCACTCTCGTTGTTGAATTTAGCCTTTCCGTTAACCAGCGGCACAATGGTGGAGATGGGCACATTCACCTTCTTGTTGTTGCGGGTATAGGTGTAGGCCGTGATTTTGCTTTGCGAGAGCACGTCCTTCACAAATTCGGGGCTGTAGCTTCCGCTTTTGTTTATGAGCTTGAGCAGCTCGGGACGGAGTTTCTTGTTCGTCACCACCTTATAGTCTTTGCGCAGGCGTTCCACCATGGCTTTGCGTCCGGCGTTGGCGCGCTCGTCCATTGCCATCGCGTTGATGATGCCCTGTCGCGCCTGCTCGTAGCTCGGCACCGGGTTTTGCGCCAGTTTCTTGATGATATGGTAGCCGTATGCGGTCTCGAAGGGTTGCGATATTTCGCCCACAGGCAGTTCGAAAGCCACTTTCTCAAATGGCTTCACCATGCGTCCGTGGCCGAACTCCGGCAGCTTGCCGCCTTGCTTGGCCGAGCCGGGGTCCTGGCTGAATTGACGTGCCGTCTCCTCGAAGTCGGCGCCACCCTTAAGCACGGTGTAGATTGAGTCGATACGCACCTTCACAGCGGCTTTTGCGGCATCAATGTCGTCGGCCTTGCGTGGGAACAGCAGCAGGATATGCTCGCACACCACTGTGCCCGCTGCCGGCCGGTTGTCGTTCACACGAATGAGGTGGATTCCGAAGTCGGTCTTGAACGGCTTGGAGATTTCTCCCACGGGAGTGGAGAAAGCCACCTTGTCGAACGCGTAGGGGAACATACCGGCGTCAATCAGGCCGTAGTTGCCGTGGTTCATTTTCACCGAGCGGTCGATGGAGTACTCATCGGCGGCGGCGTTGAAGTCGAGCTTGCCGGCCACAATCAGGTTGCGCAGGCTGTCCATCTTTGCCAGCTGTGCGGCCTCGTCGGCCTCGTCGCGTCCGCGTGGCAGCATAAAGTGGCTGATGTCGACATTGCGAAGCATGCGGTCGTACGCCTCATGCGCGAGTTGCTCGCGCACGGTGGTGTCGTTGAGGTAGGGCGCGATGATGTCGGCGCGATAGCCGTCTATCTCGCGGCGCAACTCGGGCAACGTGTCGATACCGGCGGCCTCGGCGTCGGCCACTTTCAGCTTGTAGGTCACAAAGCGGTCGACGTACTGGTCGAGCGTCTCGGGTTCTACCTGCTGAGCACTGTTCTTTTTGTAGAGATACTCAAATTCGCTAAGTTTCACGTCCTTACCGTTGATGGTCATCACCACCGGGTCGGTAGCGGCTATGGCTACGGCGGCGGTAAAGGCGATTAATGAACCAATGAGCAATTTAATTTTCATTGTCTACGTAGTAAAATTCTATAATATATGTATAAGTTTCGTTTCGCAATAAAATTTCGCGTTCAATAATTAATAACGAGAATTGTCGCGCAAAATTATATAGTCCACGCAAAATCTTACTTTGGTCCAAGGGTTAGGGTAGGGGAGTGAGGCAGTAGTGGGCGGTACGCACGGTGAGCACGCCTCCGGCGAAAGTGGCGCCTATAACCGTGGTGTAGGGTGGCAGGGGGTAGTCCGTCATCTCAAACACACATTCAATCTTCACCTTGCCGCGCTTTTTGGTGGGCAGACTTTGCAGCGTCGCCGACGGGGCGAGCAGGAACGTCTTGTAGCCGCGCTGCATGGCGGCCGCATACTCGGTGCTGTCGCTGAACGGGTCGATGCTTGAGATGAAAATCATTATCGAGCCGTCGTCCTTCGGCTCGAGGGCGAGCGAGAACACGTTGTTGGCGTAGTCGTTGGCGTCGACGCTGTCCATCAGCGCCACAAGCGAGGCCTCAAGCGAGCCGGCGTCGGCGCGCTTGAACTCCAGCAGCGGCAGGCGCTTCTCCAGCGTCTCGTCGGGCAGGAACTCGCGCATTGAGGGCTTCATCTGGCGAACGAACGTCACGGTCTTGTCGGCTCCGAGCGCGGCTGACGCTATCAAGAGCAACGATAGTGTAAACATTATCTTCTTCATAGTGGTAAGAGTTGAATTTATTTCGGGGCAAAATTAATCTTTTTTCGGATAATTGTTATCACATTTCACATTTTATTCGTATCTTTGTGGGCATTATAACTCGTTTTTCACTTTTTTTATTGCAATGAGAGGCTTATTTAACATAGTTATGGTGGCAATGATAGCGATGATGCTGCCGGTGTCGTGTTCGGGTAAGAAGGCGCGCTCGGCGAGCGCCGATGTCGCAGGAGCCGAGGTGTTTACCACCGCTTCGGGCAAGGAGGTGAGGATCAACCTCATCAAGCACGCGAGCCTTGAGATAATCTACGATTCGCTCTCGTTTCAAATCGACCCCGTGGAGGCTTTGCCGCCCGAAACCGACTATTCCACCTACGGCAAGGCCGACTATATTCTGGTCACTCACGAGCATTTCGACCACTTCGACAGCATCGCCATCGGTATCCTGAGCGACAGTTCCACCATGGTGATCTCCAATGCCGCCGTGCGCTCGATGCTCAAGAGCGGCACCGAGCTCGCTAACGGCGCCAAGCTCCCTCTTCGCAACGACATCAGCATCGAGGCCGTGCCGGCCTACAACACCACGCCCTCGCACGCCAAATTCCATCCTAAAGGACGCGACAACGGATACATCCTCACCCTCGACGGACTGCGCATCTACATCGCCGGCGATACTGAGGATATACCCGAAATGAGCGGCATACAAAATATCGACATCGCGTTCCTACCATGCAACCAGCCATACACCATGACGCCCGAGCAGCTCGCCAACGCCGCCCGCATGATTAAGCCTCGCGTACTCTTCCCTTATCACTACAACGACACTCCCATCGAGCGCGTGGTCGACCTCCTCGCCGACGAAGACATCAACATCCGCATCCGCCCCATGAAGTAACTACAAGGATGTAAGATGTAAGATGTAGGATGTAGGATGTAGGATGTAGGATGTAAGATGTAGGATGTAGGATGTAGGATGTAGGATGTAAGATGTAGGATGTAGGATGTAAGATGTAGGATGTAAGATGTAAGATGTGCTTTCGAGGTGGTGTGTATAATTAGACGAATTGAACAAATTAATGATTGTTGTGTAACAACTGATGCGCAACAGTCGATTGTAGGGTTGACGCATGCGTCAACCGTGTGCCGCCCCCACCGTCCCAAACAAGAAATAATTCGCCTAATTCGCCGACAAAACAAATAATTCGCCTAATTCGCCGACAAACCTCGGCTGGACAAAAAAATCGCAAAATTCGCCGACTATGTTTGGTGATTTCCGATTTTATCTTTAACTTTGCACCCGTGAAATAGCAATATTTCGCAAGAGACATAATAGATGAAAGCGTTTTCGTTTATCCTCGCTCTGAAATCGGCAAAATTTCAATACCCTGAGGATAAGCAGTTTAAAGCGCTCACGTGTGCCTATACATCCCCCATAGGCGGGAACAGTGTATATCGGCATGGCGTGGGGGATACTGTTTATTAAGGGTATGGGCTTTGCCGAGCCACAGAGCTAATAAATAGGAATAGTCTCCACGCTTTCTTTTTGTATTAACCTACATAAACCGCCTTGATCGGGAGACAAAGAGGCAGAGAAATAAAGTTTATGGATTTTTTAAGGACTTTTCATCCAGTAGGGCACGGTGCCTTCTTTACTGAACGCTTCTATGATGGATTATCAGACACCCCTATTTTCAACGTGGTGTATGATTGTGGAAATAAGGATAAGACACATTTAAAAGGATTAATCAATGCCACTTTTAAAAAAGAGGAACATATCGATTTAATGTTTATCTCACATTTTGATTCAGACCATATCAGTGGCATAGATTTTATAATAAAAGAAAAACATATTGATGCTAATACTATTATTGTCATCCCCTTTAAGTTCCCGAGGGTTTTGACGGTAATGACAGGCGCATATAATAAAATTGCAACCACATTAAGCGCTTTATATTCTGCGGGAGCCTATATTATAGGTGTCGATAATGGAGAATTGCCAAATAATACAGAGAGAGTCATTGATTATGAAGAATTACATAATCAAACTCATATACAGAATGGAACTAAAATCCGCTTTAAGCAAATTTGGTATTACGTCCCATTCATGTCGCCTGAAAGGTCAAGCCTTTTAGACAAATTTCAAGATGCATTAAAGAATAATCCAGGCATAGATGAAAACAGACTAAACGATAGTGATTATATCAACTCAAAGCAGAAAGATATTCGAAAATTATATAAAAATATTGGCGACAATAAGTCCAATTCAAGCCTTACGATTATCAACATGAACTCCTTATTGGTGCTGTCGTTCTCTGCAGATGTCATTGAATCTTGGTCTGATAATTACTGTTACCATCGTTTTTGTTGTCGTTATTACCGTTGTTGTCATCATTTCTCACTAAGGGTCTCATGTCTCTACACAGGGGATTGTGATTTGTCGAATTCGTCAGTTTTTGGAAAAGTTATAGATTTCTCATTAAAACAATTACAAAGAGATGCCGTTGAACTTTTGCAGATACCACATCACGGCAGTATAAACAACTACGGAAGTCATATAGCGAATTGTGACCAATTCTTACATGCTTTCATTAATTGTGACCCATACTACCATCAAAGAATATTAAGTAATTCGTTATTGATAGATTTTGCTAAGTGCCGTAGGACTCCAATATTAGTAACCAAAGAGATTTCAACAAGATTCATGCATTATGCATTCATAAATTGATACTACTATGCAACGATTCAAAAAACTTATTTATTCGTTATTGCTTTTGGCGGCTCTAGTGAG
>JAFVDY010000046.1 GCA_017478265.1 Muribaculaceae bacterium
AATAAGAAAGCCGTTCAGCGTCAAGACTTCAACGATGCCGTCGACCGCATAGTGGGCGGCCTCGAGAAGCGCTCGAAGGTGATGACCGAGGAAGAGCGCAACGCCATCGCCGTTCACGAGGCCGGTCACGCCACCGTGAGCTGGCACCTGCGCTACGGCGACCCGTTGATTAAGGTTACTATCGTGCCGCGCGGCAAAGCACTGGGCGCCGCATGGTATCTTCCCGAGGAGCGTCAGCTCGAGCCTAAGCAGGCAATGCTCGACAAGATATGCTCGCTGATGGCGGGTCGTGTGGCCGAGGAAATGTTCCTTGACGTGATTGACACCGGTGCCCTCAACGACCTCGAGCGCGCCACCAAGATGGCTTACGCCATGGTCACCTATTACGGCATGAGCGACAAGTTGCCCAACATCTCCTACTACGATTCGGCTCGGCAGGACTATGCCTTCACCAAGCCCTACAGCGAGGAGCGCGCCCGCGTAATCGACACCGAGGTGCAGGCGATAATAGATAACGAGTACAGTCGTGCCCGCGAGATACTGTCGAAGTATACCGAAGGTCATCACGCTCTCGCCAAGCTACTGCTTGAGCGTGAGGTGATTTTCACCGAAGATGCCGAGAAGATATTCGGTCCCCGCCCCTGGACACCGCGCAACGAGCAGATAAAGAAAGAAGAGAAAGAAAAGAATAATGAGAACGCCGACAGCGAGTTGCCCCCACAGCTTCCAGCCGCCGACGAGAGCACTACCGTAACCCCGCCCCCGTTCACCGGAGGCGACGAATAGCCTGCCGAAGGTTGCTCTGCGGTAAGAAAAAATAATAGTAGTTAAGTTCCCAAACTATCAATTACGACTTTAAAACTACAAATTAAACGAATCAGACGAATTGAACGAATTAAGTTGATAGTTTAAAAAAACAGTAAATACGGTTTGGAAACTTTAAATGGGAATTACAAACTTATGAGAAAAATTTTATTACTGACAGTGATGCTGATAGCCATAAGCGCTACAGCTCAAATTAAAGTAACCGCCACCAAGTATCATCCCGGACGCGGTGGCGCGGGCTGGGTAACCGCCAGTGGCGACCGCATCGACAACAAGAAGCTCAAGCGCTACGAAATCCGTTGGGTGGCACTATCGCCCGACCTTTATGGCAAATTGGGCGTGAAATATAACGACAAGGTGGAGATTACCTGTCCCACCAACAGTCGCCTGAACGGTGTGTGGATTGTTAAAGACCGCATGGGCAAGCGCCTTCGTAACCGTATCGACCTGCTTTTGCCGGCAGGCGATACGATGCACTTCAAGGCAGCTACCACGATGTATATCAAGAAGTTGTAACGATAAATCCCGATTGACTTGTCGCGTCACGAATGAAGAGCTTTATCGCCGTCGAATATGATGCTGAGGCCACGATGGCGTTCGTCAATCGCTATCGTGAATCGACCGACATCCCCTCAATAGCGCTGAAAGCCGCGCGGCAGCCGGCGGTCGACCGCGAGTTCGCGCTCAGCCAAATTGCATGTTATCGCCGAGCAGTGCGCAAGCTCCCGACATGGGCCCGCAACTCTGAACTGGTCTACCCCGCCGAGCTCTCAATGGAGCAGTGCTCGTCGGAACAAACGGCGGTACTGAAAGCGTCGCTCGTTGCTGGCGACACATTGCTCGACCTCACCGGCGGTTTCGGAGTGGATTGCGCCTACCTCTCCCGCGGAATGTCGCGAGCCGTGATGGTGGAGCGCGACGCCCGCTTGTGCGCCATCGCGCGGCACAACTTCGCCGCGCTGGGCTACAGCAACATCGAGGTGGTGAACGGCACCGCCGAGGAGAACCTCGACCGAGAGGCCGATGTAGTCTACCTTGATCCGGCGCGTCGCGGCCAGCGCGGGCAGCGCGTCTACGATATCGCCGACTGCACGCCCGATGTGGTGACGCTCTTGCCGCGGCTTAAAGCTGCCGCCCGTCGTATGCTCATAATCAAGCTGTCCCCAATGTTCGACCTCTCTCGAGCCGTGGCGTTATTGCCCGGAACCACTGATGTTCACATCGTAGCCGTCGGGAACGAATGTAAGGAATTGCTGATAGTGATGCGTCGCGACCGCTCCGGCGAGGGTGGGGTGGAGGTGGTTTGCCACAACGACGGCACCCGCTTCGCTTACGACCTCAGCGCCGACTATAGCTCGGCCCCTCTGTATGAGGGCGAATTGACATCGCCGCTCTACCTCTACGAGCCAAACGCCGCAATCATGAACGCCGGCTGTTTCGGCGCACTTGCGGCACGCTACGGCGTAACCGCTCTCGATGCCAACAGCCACCTGTTCCTCTCGCCGGAGCGCATTGAAGATTTCCCCGGGCGGTCGTTTGCCATAAGCGAGGTGGTGCCATTCAACAAGCGTGCTTCCCGTAGCGTGGCACACCTTGAGCGCGCCAACGTAGCGGTGCGGAACTTCGCCCTAAACGCCGCGCAGTTGCGAGCGCGTCTGCGCCTTGCCGACGGCGGCGACACCTACCTGTTCGGCACCTCTCGCGGCAGGACCCAACTGCTGATTGTAACTGAAAAACTTAACGACAAAAACGATAGGATATGAGATATTTATGTGCTCCGATACAGGGATTTACCGACTATGTGTGGCGCCGTGCCCACGCCTCGCTCTTCGGCGGTGTGGAACGCTACTATTCACCATTCCTGCGCATTGAGCGCGGCGAGATGCGTAAGCGTGACCTTGCCGACGTCAATCCCGTCAACAACGCCGGCCTGACGCTCGTGCCGCAAATAATAGGCTGTCCGCCCGAGCAGGCGCAGCGCCTTGTGCTCGCCCTGCGCGACATGGGTTACAGTGAGGTCGACATCAATATGGGGTGCCCGTATCCGCCCATGGCGCTTCATCACAAGGGTTCTGGCCTTATTCCGCATCCCGCCGAGGTTGAGGCGCTGTTTAGCTGCCTTGCCGGCATAGATGGCGTGAGCTACTCGATAAAGATGCGCTTGGGCTGGGACGAGCCTCGGCAGTGGCGCGAGATAGTGCCGCTGTTCGACATCCTACGGCCGACGCAGGTCACCATTCATCCGCGCGTGGGCAAGCAGCAGTATAAAGGCGACCTTGTGATGGACGAGATGGACGCCGCGGTGGAGCTAATCCGCTATCCTCTGGTGTACAACGGCGACGTTACGAGCCTTGACGCCGCTGTCGCCATTGAGCGGCGTTATCCCTCGCTCAGCGCGATTATGATTGGGCGCGGCTTGGTGCAAAATCCCGCCATGCTTTGTCCCGACAAGGCTACGCCCGCGGCCTATCGCGCCCTGCATGATGAGATTTACGCCGACTATGAGGCCCGCATGAACGGCGGCGACAAGCAACTTGTGATAAAAATGAAAGCACTTTGGGAAATGTACTTGCCGTTCGCCCCCAAAAAGCAGCTTAAAGCCGTGAAGAAAGCCTCCAACCTCGACCGCTACAACGCAGCTGTAAGCGCATTATTCGCCGAGATGGAGGGGGGATTAATTGGGAATGAGGAATGAGTTTTTTTAATTTGAAATATATAATTTTTAATTTTTAATTTAAAAAACACATGACACTACTTTATGTAATATTGGCCATGGCGTTGGGAGCCGCGATAGCGTGGCTCACGGCGCGTAATTTCTATCTTAAGGACGTGTATGGCCTTAAGGCGAAGAACGACGTGTTGCAAACCAACTTGCACAATGTGCGTGAGCAAGCGGAGCGCGCCAAGGAACAGTACAAGACCGCTATAGACGACTTGCGCGAGGAGCACCGCCGCGACCTTGAGACACAGATGACACTGATACGCGAGCAGATGAACGCCGCGAGCGAGAAAATCCTCACGCAACGCCAGGAACAACTCAAGCAAACCAACGTTGAGCAACTCGGCGCAATCCTCGACCCGCTACGCGACAATATCAAGCAGATGCGCGAAGCCGTTGAGAAGAGCGACCGTCAGCAGTCCACCACCATGGAGCTACTCAACAGGCATATACGCGAGAACATAGAGGCGTCGCAGCAAGTGGGTGAGCGCGCCGACAAGCTGGCGGCGGCACTCACCGCCGAGAACAAGACGCAAGGCAACTTCGGTGAGCTACGGCTCAAGCAGCTGCTGGAGGACATGGGATTTGTTGAGGGTGAACAGTTTGAGCAACAAACCGCCATGCGCGACGAGCAAGGCAACACCGAGCGCAACGCCGGCGGAGGCGCCATCATCCCCGATGTGATACTCCATTTCCCCGACAAGCGCGATGTGGTGATCGACTCGAAAGTGTCGCTAAAAGCGTTCTACGACTATCACAATGCCGCGAGCGACGATGAGCGTCGCGACGCCGCGGCTCGCCATGTGCAGTCGATCCGCGCTCACATCAACGAACTGTCGCGCAAGAACTATAGCAAATATATCCGCGACGACCGCAAGAAGCTCGACTTCGTGTTTATGTACGTCTTCAGCGACTCGGCGCTACAGCTGGCGCTCAACACTGCTCCCGAACTGTCGCGCCAGGCCTACGACCAGGGCGTAATCCTTGCCGGCACACAGTCGCTTTACATGATGCTGCGCGTGCTCGAGATGACGTGGAAGCAGATGCAACAGTACGACAATCAGCAGGCAATCATGCGGACTGCCGACGAGATAGTGGAGCGCGTACAAATCTACTACGAGCGGGTGCTTGAGGTGGATAAACAGCTGCAGCGCACCGCCAGCGCCTTCGCCGACCTGCGCAACATCACGCGTGCCGACGGACGCTCAATAGCCAAGAGCGCCGGCAAGCTGCTCGATTACGGCGCACGCCAAAGCGCGAAGCACAAACCCTTACCCAAGTCAAAACCCGAAAACGAGGAGGAATAATGGACTACTATCGCACCCTTAAAGGCGTATCGCAAGCCATCTACAAGGAGAAGATGAGCAAGTTTATCGCCATCGCCCAGCCCGCCGCGAGCGCCGACGAGGCCAAGGCCGTAATCAAGCAGCTGGCCAACAAATATCATGACGCGCGCCACTGCTGTTGGGCGTATATGATAGGTACCGAGCGCAACGAGTATCTCTCGAGCGACAACGGCGAGCCCAGCGGCACCGCCGGCAAACCTATCCTCGGGCAAATCAACAGCTTCAACCTCACCAACGTGGTGATAGTGGTGATACGTTACTTCGGCGGCATTAAGCTGGGTACGTCGGGGCTGATAGTGGCCTATCGCGAGGCGGCGCGCGCGGCAATCGAGGCCGGGGAGATTGAGGAACGGCATGAGCAGGCGCGCGCCACGTTCCGTTTTCCGTATCTGGCGATGAACGACGTGATGAAACTTCTCAAGAGCGCCGAGAGCCTGCGCATAGTCGACCAGCAGTTCGACAACCTCTGCCTTATCACTATCGAGACCGACGCCGACCTCCTGCCGCCGCTCGCCGAGCGCCTCACGGCCGCCGGTTGCTCGTTCGACTGACGGCGGCGAGCCGGGAAAAGAAAAGCGCCGGAGTGCAGAAATCTGCCGCCGGCACTGTGTTAGTCAGAACGAAATGCTTATTACTTCAATTCCATATCGATGGCAGATACGGTGCCATCCTTCTTGATGTTAAGACCCCAGTTGCGGCCGTCGATATTCGCAAGAGTGAGAACAGCCTTCTTTTTGGCGATATTGCTTTGAGTCGACAATTCCTTCTGGTAGTTGTTGGCGAATCCGAATTGCTCGCTGCCATTGTAGAGCTGAATGGCCATTGTGGCTTTGATGCTGAAGTCGTAGGTATCCTTATCAAACTCAGCCTCTTGGAACGGTGAGATTGCAAGCTGGACACCGGCATCGGTGGGCAACGAGTTGAAAGTCACTTTCCTGCTCCACGAGGTGGCTCCCTTTTCCAGCGCGTCGAATCGCTTTGCGCCATTGTCGCCCACGTAGTAAACGATAACGGTGGCGTACTTGGATACATCGCTGAAACTGATGTTGTAAATGACCTCAGCCTTGTTGGCGCTGGTGGGCTTGGGTTCATCCTTCGAGTCGCTGCCGCAAGCTGTTATGGCCAACATTCCGCAAAGCAAAGTTGCTATAAAAAGTAAATTCTTCATAATTAATCGATATTATTTAATAAAACTTTAGTTTCGGTTGGTCTTTATACCTTGTAGGTCGGCAAAAGTAGTAATTAATTTTTAATTGGAGACGCTTTTATTTAAAAAAACG
>JAFVDY010000047.1 GCA_017478265.1 Muribaculaceae bacterium
AATTCGAAAAATTAGACCAATTCGAAAAATTAGCGATTGCAAATTCGTGAAAATTCGTTTAATTCGTTGTTGGAATTAGTGATAATTAATTAAAAAGTTGTACCTTTGCCGTTTGAAAGGTAAGGATTTTGTGATTTTACAAGCCAATACCGATAATTTTCAGGTAATAAGCTATACTGAACAACAATGCGAAAAGTAATTGCGATAGGCGAATCGGTGCTCGACACCGTGTTCAAAGGTGGTGTCCCCATCAAGGCGATGGTGGGCGGACGCATAGCGTGCGCCGCCGCCACCCTGGGCGAGATGGGAGTGCCGGTGACAATGGTGAGTGAGTGTTGTCGCGACAATGTGGGCGACATCGTGGTCAACTTCCTTGAGCGACATAACGTCGACACCCACTCCGTCGACCGATATACCGACGGCACAACCGCTCTGGCTGCCATCTTCCGCGACGAGGATGGCGCTGAGACCATCGTCAACTATGGTGTCTACCCCGCCGAGAAACGTTTCGACGTGGTGTGGCCGCGCATCGACGAGGACGACATTCTGCTGTTCGGTTCGCTCTACGCCATCGACCTCCCGCAGCGCGAACGCCTGTTTGAGCTCGTGAAGTACGCCCAGTCGCGCAAGGCTATCATCGTGTATCTGCCAGGTTTTCAGCACGGCATAAACTTCCGCATCACACGCGTGATGCCGGCGATACTCGAGAACCTCGAAGTGGCCGACATCGTCGTCGCACATAGCCGCGACATCGACAACATCTTCCCAGGCGAGGACAGCGAGAAGGCTTACCACAACCATATTGAGTTCTATTGTCCCAACTATGTGCACCTGCACCACGACCTCAGCCTATCGCTCTACTCGCGACAAGGACAATGCCGTGTGCCGGCCGGCGCCGCGAGCACCAACCTGCTCGGATGGCAAGCGGGACTCACCGCAGGCATCATCAACGACCTCATCAAGCGCGACATCTCTGCCGCCGACGTCAAGACGCTCGCGCCCGACATCTGGAACTCTATCCTGCGAAACGCCACCTCGCTCGCAAAGCAATGTGCCGCCGACGAAAACAACTGCATAGAAGCATAACCAAGGCATGAAACCGCTACTGATAGAAACCTCACTACCCAAGCTCAGCTACGACCATACCGTCGACCGGGCACGCATCTACACCACGGGCACACTACCGTCGCTTGAGGCGATGGAGCCGCGACGTGCCATCGAGGTGCAGGCGCTATATGTGCTCTTCCTGGTTAACGAGGGGCGAGAAAGCGAGGCACCGGCGATGATCGACACTTTGGTGTTCAACGAGCAATGGGCTCCGCAGTTGCCACCCTTGCTTGCCGCATGGCTCTGGATTGCCCGAATGACTCTATTTATAAAAGGTGGCGACAATATGCTTGCGCTCGGAGCCGCCGAGAATGCCCTGCAAGCGCTTGTCACCATCGAGGGGAAAAAGCGCGACGACTTCCTCGCGGTGCTCGCATCACTGCTCTATAACCTCGCCAGCGTTCACAACGCTCTGGGCGACAGCATGCGCGCGACAAAGGAACTGACGCAGGCGCAAAAACTCTTCACGCGACTGGTGAAGAAGGACGAGAACCGCTTCTCGCCAATGTTGCTCTACGCCATAGAGGCGTCAACCACCATCATCACCAACCGCGACAAGCAACTCGAAGTGCTCGCTCAATATCAAGCCACCACCGAGCAATGCATGAAGCAACTCGAGGACGCGCCGGGCGAACAAACACTCGACGCGCTGAGCGCGCTGGTCGACTCTCTCAAGAGCGAAGGCGACCTCAGCCTCGAGATGGGAAACCAACGCAACGCCGTCAAATACTACACCCGCGCGCTACGATACCAGAAGAAGGTGAGCAACACCATGGGCTATAAGGAACTCACCATCTCAATCGGGCTCGCCAAAGCTCTCAACCGCATCATCAACCGCCGCGAGGCCGCCGAGCAACTGCTCAACTCGCTGCTGCCGCTGGCCCACAAGCTCAACGCGAGTAACGAGGTGATTGAAATCGAGAACCTGCTCAACAACCGAGGCCGCAACGGCAACATAATGAATATGCTCAAAGGTCTTTTCAATTAGATAAATAACGACTGTAACAATGAAGATAACAACCAAACTGATTTCACTATTGCTCATTGCACTCGCTGCCACCATGGCGGCTTGCGGCAACGACAACGACGAGCCGCTTCCTCAGGCCGAGCCCGTCAACATCTACCCCACCCTGCCGGCCGCACATAAGCGAGTAAGCAGCATTGAGCGCACATACGCCAACGGAGTGACAGCCAAAGTGGACGCCGGATACGACAACGCCGGACACCTCATCAGCGCGACAATGACGATGGACTACAACCGCGGCGACCTCGACGAGAGCGTCGAGCTGTTCTACTCGCGAGGCATTCTGCGACATAAACTCGGATGGCAGACCACCGACTACGTGTTCAAGGTAAACTCCTACGGAGCCATCACCTCGCTCACCAACACCAGCGGACGTACCATCGCCTCGTTCAGCTATGCCGGCCGGCAACTGCAGTCGCTCTCGAGCTCCACCAGCTCGGCCAGCTATAGCACGCTCGTGGGATGGAAGAACAGCGACAATATACACAGTATCGTCACCAAGACGGCCAGCAAGCGCGACAGCGTGGTGATGAACTACTCGGCACCGCTCGACAATGTGGCACTAGTCGACGTAATGGGGATGGGACGCTCGCCTTTCGGCAGCCTCATGGAGCTATTGCTGCGTAGCGAGGGCTTGTTTGGCGACGTGAGCGCGCAACTGCCGCGCACCATGCTCTACGGCAACAGCGCCCGAGTGGACGACAACGGCGACATGGTGATGGCACGCTGCGTGCTCGACTTCACCACCAACCCCGACGGCTCCATCAGCCAAATGCGCTTCACCGCTCCGCGCAACGCCGACAACGAGCAAATCACCACCCTCGAGAGCTACACCCTCAACTTCTCCTACCGCTAACTCGTTAGCGGCAAAGTGGAGACCGTTTCACCACTCCGCGGCCAAGCTGTCGGCGGGGATAGAAGTATAATATTTACTATGTTACAATACTACTACAACTAAAATTTATTTAAACCCGTTCTTATGAAAAAAGTATTACTATTTCTCATGCTACTCGCGATAGCGAATCCCGCTTTCGCCGAGTTTATCACGCCCAGCTCCACACAGACAGGGAAATACGTTAGTTGCGCCACAGCCACCTACGGCGAGATCGCAAGCTACTATTATTTGACAATTTACACCTATAACGTGACTCCCGGCGATGAGTTGTCGCTGAAACTTGTCGGCAACAGCAATATTACAACGCCCTCGATGGTTGCGGCATGGTACTCGAGCGCGGATTTGAGCGCCTCAACCCTTATCGCTCCGGCTTTACTCGATGGCGAACAGCCACTGAGGACCGGCAACTCCGACGGCAATTATGAGCTTACAGTGCCAGAGGGTGCCTCTGTGCTCGCTCTTTCGATGCACCGCCTTAATGGTGTAGCCACACTTGTGCCGCGCGGAGAATCGTTCTTCCACGAGCCGGCTGAATATCTATCACGGACTCTTCCTGTGATGTACGTCACTACCACCGACTCGCTGCCAATCACCTCCAAGGAAGAATACCTTGTGGGGAGCTATTACCTCGACCCGTGCGGTTGTGACGGGGTCGAAGCCATTGGCTCGGCCGACAATCAGTTGCCGCTACAAATCAAAGGGCGAGGAAACGCTTCGTGGACCTATCCCAAGAAAGGCTATCGCATCAAACTCGACAAGAAACAGGCGCTACTGGGTATGCCAAAAAACAAACACTGGAACCTGATGGCGCATTACGAGAATTCCTCTACATTCACCAACGATGAGCTGGGATTTGAGTTGAGCAGAAGGATGGGCTTGGAGTGGACTCCGGGACATAAGCCTATAGAATTGGTGCTTAACGGCGACTATGTGGGAATTTACTTCATAACCGAGAAAATACGTGTCGACACCGACAGGGTAAACATCGTGGAACAAGCCGACGAGGAAACCGACCCCGAGAATATTACGGGCGGGTGGCTGGTTGAAATCGACAACTACAACGATCCCGCACAAATCAATATCACCGACGGCGAAGGGAAGCTTATGAGATTTACTTATCACACTCCCGAGGTGCTGAGCGAAGAGCAGACCAACTACCTCACCAATCTGGTTACCACTGTCGACAATCTGATTTTTGTTGAGGACAAGAGTAGCCGTGAATGGGAAAAATATATCGATCTCGAAGCTTTGGCTCGCTTCTATGTTGTACAAGAGGTAATCGACAACTGCGAGAGCTTCAGCGGCAGCTGCTATTGGCATAAAGAGAAAGGCGAGGATACGAAAATCATCTTCGGACCGGTGTGGGACTTCGGAAGCGCTTTTAGCCACTATCGCTCCAACAATTTCAACCAATTCATTTATCAGGATGAGCCCTCATACGTGGTAAACCACTGGATTGAGGAGATAGCCAAATTCCCGGCCTTCCAGAAAAAGGTAAGAGAGGTTTGGAACGAGTTCTATCCCACGGAATATGAGAAAACTCTTGAGCATATCGGCAACCTTGTCAATACCATTCGACCGGCAGTTGTACAAAACGCTAAACGCTGGAATCTCAACAGCGACAAATACGACAGCAACTTGGCTACTATGTACAACCGACTCTCACGCAAGGTCAATTTCCTTGACAGGATGTGGGCGCTTGTGGGCGATGTCAACTTTGACTATGAGGTGAACGTGGGCGATGTGTCTACGATTTACGATGTCATTTTGGGAATTGATAAGGCTCACCTTGTGAGTGCCGACCTCAATGGCGACGGCAACATCAATGCCGGCGACATCTCTACGCTTTACGAGATTATCCTCGCTACCGACATACCGATTGAACAATAACCACTGTCAGAGATTTTGCAATAAAGGTGAGCCGCGGGCTGAGCAATTCAGCTTGCGGCTCACTTTGTTTCTTCACGGGATGTGGGGTTACTTGAACGACATGGCGAGGGCCTCGCGGCGCATGGCTTGGGCCTCGTCGATACCGGCACGATAGTTGTAGCGCCGAGCCAGCGGCAGCAATCCGCTTACGCTCGTCAGCACTTCGTTCTTGAGCTTGTTGCCTCGGTCGCGCAGCGCCTGAGTGGGCATACGGCGGTATTGCTCGTTCACCAGCTTGAGCTCCGCGAACTGGTCGCGGGTGGTCTTCACGCGAGCCTCGATGGCCGCCGCGCCATCGGTGGGCTGTCCCTGGGCGGCCGCCACAGCGGCCGTATCGCTCTTCTCGCTATCACCCACCATCGCCGCCGCCATGGGCGACTTCTCGGCCAGGACGTCGGCGGGGGCGCCGAACTCATATTCCGGTCGGGCGGGTTTCTTCTTCTCGGCCACGGGAGCGCCTCCTGTCACGCGCTTCTCGATATGCTCGCGCGCCGGCGACAGCCACACCAACGCTCCGGCGGCAAGCACCACGCCCGCCACCATCACCGCTGTCCATGCCTTATTTCCGCTTTTTATCTCCATTCGATTTATGCTTGGGCCAGCGGCGGCTGTCGTAGTCATATTTGTAGTACACTTTGCGCTTCACCGGCTTGAACGAGGGGCTCAGCAGGTCGCGCTCGGGACGATAGTAGGGCGTTTTGATACCCGCCACGTGGAAGAGCACTTGGCAGGCATTGTCGATCATAAACGGCCTGTTGAGCGACGCCTCCAGATTCTTCACCACCTCGGGATGGAGCTGCTTGTAGCGGTCGCTGCACCAAATCATGAACGGAATGTCGTTCTGATACTTGAGATGCAACGAGTCGGGGTTGTCGTGCCCGAAGCGTCCCTTCTGGTCGCGATAGTCGTAGGCCTCATCGCCGTGGTCGCTGTAATATACCACCACAGCGTTGCGGTTGCGGTACATCTTGAAGATGCGCGACATCACCACGTCGTTGTAGTACGTGGCGTTGTCGTAGTCGGCTATATACTGCCGGCTCTTGTCGGTTAGCCATTTGCCGGTGATTGTGACGCTGTCCTTGGTAAAGCGGTGAAACTTGGCCAAGTCGGGGAAGCGGTCCTTGGCGTTGACGTGCTGTCCCAGCAAATGGAACATCACCAGATTGTACTTGCCGCGAGCCACTCGGGCGCTGTCGCGGAAGTTGTCGATGAGCGTGGCGTCGAAGTAGATCTTCTTGGCTACGGTGTCGCTATAGCTCAGCCGCGCTATCTCGGGATTATATACAAAGGCGTTGACGGTCATGGTGTACATCTTGTGCTTCTGGTAGCTGCGTTGCATATCCCAGAAGTAGACGTTGAAACCCGCGTGTCGGAACACCGTGGGGAACATGGGCTTCTCAAACCAGTTCTCGCCGTCCATCATACTGTTGCACGAGAAGGTGTTTTTCTCGGCCACTGAGGTGGCGTTGTAAGGCGAAATCACGTCGGTGAACACGTACAGGTTGCCCCGGCGTTGCTCCTCGAGCAGGCGCGGGGTGGTGTTGTGGTCGTAGCCGTAGAGGGGGGTATGCCACTTTATGTAGCTTTCGCCCAGCACATATATCACATCGAGCGTATCGCTCTCGGTGACACTCACCGGGGTGTCGAACACGGCACGCGCCTGCCGCACGGCCAATGCCACGTCGCCGCGGGCGGCCCGCAGCGAGTTGTAACTATACACTGTGGCGGTAATCAGGTCGGCCGGCCAAGGCTCGTGCTTCTCCTCCCATCGGTCCATGTCGGCGCTGTTGCCGCAGGCGGCAAGCGTGACGAACATATAGCTCTTGGCGGCGGCTACAATGAGCATTATCGCCACCACTCCCAGCATCACACGCCTGAACCAATGCCGACGTAGCACCTGCGCGTTAATCACCCGCGAGCGCCACTCCAGCAGCACAAGCAGCACAAGCACACCCGCAATCGTGGCGTATGCGATATAGCTGTGCTCGTTGAGCAGATACGCGTCGAAAAATTCGCTCGTCTCACTGCTGTTGGTCTCGGCTATAAGAGTGAGCACGTGCGGCGAAATCTTCATCTCAAAGTTCTGCCACAGGAAGGCGTAGGCCGAGAGTAGCACCATCGCCACGGTGTAGAACAGCGTCTTTACAGCGGCGCGCATCGCTCCGCGCTTGCTCACCGCCACAAGCAGTGTGGCGCCGTAAGCCACCATCGTGCCTATGCACAGATATTTGAGCGCGCACTTGATGCTCGGCCAGGAGTCGAGGTAGGCGAACAGATAGCCGAAGGTGCTGCACGTGATTAGCGCCCAGAAGCCGACAAAGAACGCGAACTGAGTCACCACAGGGCGCGACGCAACTCGCAGCAAATCATATATCTTCTTTAGTATTTCCATTGCAAAAACGGCGTTTGCGGCTGCAAAAGTACAAACAATTATCCAATCATCAACCACTACCCTCCCATTTTTTGCATCGCTGCGATGAAGAAGCGCGAAGCTATGCCGAGGGGTGGGCGGCGATGGCTCGCAAGATGGCAAGGGCGGAGCTTACGCTCTCGACGCTGTCGATTAGCATCGAGCGCTTGCCGTTCTTCTCACGCAGCTGACAATGTTTGTAGTTGTCTTGAAGGTAGCCGAGTATTCGCCCGAACGCGGCGCTGTTGTAGTAGGCAACATTCTCCTCGCCCACGAAGTAGAGATACATCGAGCCTTTCATGAGAGCGATTTTCACGATGCCCAATGTGCAAGCCAAACGGCGCAACGGCACGATGCGTATTAGTTCGCGGCCCATTTCCGGTGGTTCGCCGAAGCGGTCGCGTAGCCTTTGCTCGAATTCGTCCACCTGCTCATCGGTGGTCATGTTGTCGAGTTCGCGGTATAGCGCGATGCGCTCGCTCTCCTGCGGCACGTAACCGGCGGGGAACATCAGAGTTAGGTCGGTGTCGATCACGCAGTCGTCAACGTATGCGACCTCGTCGCTGCCCGTGAGCTGCGACTGCTCGGCCGCTTGCTCCTCGAAGGTGTCGGCAAACTCCTCGGTTTTCAACTCCAGCACCGCCTCTCGGAGTATTTTCTGATAGGTCTCGAAGCCGAGGTCGGCGATAAATCCACTTTGCTCGGCGCCAAGCAGATTGCCGGCGCCGCGTATGTCGAGATCCTGCATGGCGATGTGGATGCCGCTACCCAGGTCGCTGAAGCTCTCGATGGCGCGCAGCCTGCGACGCGCCACATCGGTAACGTGTACGCCCGGAGGCACGAGCAGGTAGCAGAACGCCTTTCGGTTGCTGCGCCCGACGCGTCCGCGCAGCTGGTGCAGGTCGCTAAGGCCGTATTGCTGCGCGTTGTTGATGATGATGGTGTTGACATTTGGCATATCGATGCCGCTCTCGATAATGGTGGTCGACAGCAGTATGTCGTAGTCGTGGTTGGTGAAGTCGATAATGCGTTGCTCGAGTTCGTCGGGAGGCATTTGGCCGTGGGCCATCACCACTCGCGCGTCGGGCACGAGCCGGCTTATCATCGCCTTGAGGTTGAGCAATCCCTCGATACGGTGGTTGACGAAGAACACCTGACCGTTGCGTGACAGCTCGAAGTTGAGCGCCTCTGCCACTATGTCGTCGTCGAGGGTGGCTACGGTGGTGAGAATGGGATAGCGGTTGGCGGGCGGGGTGTTGATTGTGCTCAGGTCGCGGGCGCCCATCAGCGAGAATTGCAGGGTGCGCGGTATGGGGGTGGCGCTCATCGTGAGGGTGTCGACGTTCACTTTCAGCTGCTTGAGTTTGTCCTTCACCGCCACGCCGAATTTCTGCTCCTCGTCGACCACAAGCAGGCCGAGGTCGTGGAATTTCACGCTCTTGCCTATCAGCTTGTGGGTGCCGATCACGATGTCAATCTTGCCCGCCTCAAGGTTGGCGAGCAGCTGTTTTACGTCCTTAGGCTTACGTGCGCGGCTCAGGTAGTCGATGGTCACCGGGAAGTCCTTAAGGCGTTCGCTGAATGTGCGATAGTGCTGGAAGGCGAGCACCGTGGTGGGCACGAGCACCGCCGTCTGCTTGCCGTCGACGGCCGCCTTAAACGCCGCGCGAATCGCTATTTCAGTCTTGCCGAAGCCCACGTCGCCGCATATCAGGTGATCCATAGGCTTGTCGCGTTCCATGTCGGCCTTGACGGCTTGGGTGGCCAGCAATTGGTCGGGGGTGTCCTCGTAGATAAACGAGGCCTCAAGCTCTTGCTGCAGATAGCCGTCGGGCGAGAAGGTGAAGCCCGCTTGGTCGCGGCGTTTGGCGTAGAGGCGGATGAGGTCGCGGGCGATGTCCTTCAGCCGCGACTTGGTGCGCGACTTGATTCGGTTCCACGCTCCGCTGCCCAGCTTGTTAAGCCGCGGCTCGGCACCCTCTTTGCCGCGATATTTGCTCAGTTTGTGCAGGGCGTGTATCGACACGAATATGGTGTCGCCCCCCTGGTAGCTGAGCTTAATCATCTCCTGCATCGTGCCGTTGATGGCTGAGCGCACCAAGCCCTCGAATCGGCCCACGCCGTGATCCTCGTGCACGATATAGTCGCCAATCTCGATTGAGTTCAGCTCCTTAAGCGACAGCGCCAGCTTGCCGCCGCGTGCTCGCTCGCTGCCTATGCTGTACTTGTGGAAGCGGTCGAATATCTGGTGGTCGGTAAAAACGCACGCCTTCAGGTCGTCGTCGACCCAGCCCTCATGCAGTGTTCGCTCCACCGGGGTGAACGTGATGTCGTCGCCTCGGTCCTCGAATATAAGGCGCAGGCGCTCAATCTGCTTGGGCGAGTCGCTGGTGATATAGATGGTGTAGCCGCGGGCCAGGAAGTCGCGGAACGAGGCACCGATAAGGTCGAAATTCTTATGGAAGATGCCTTGCGGGTGGCAGTGCAGAGTCAGTCGTGTCTTCACACGTAGCGGGCTCTCGCCGTTTCGGTATAGCAGGCATCGGCAGTTGTGAAGCTCCGCTCCGAATCGGTCCACGTCCACGACCTTGTCGATGGCGTGCGCGTCAATCTCTTCGTCGTCGGCATGGAGTGCGCTTTGGCTCATGCCGTCGCCGGCGATAGCGGCCACGCGTGCCACGATTCCATCCAGGTCACCGGTGATAACAAACGGCGTGTCGGCATAGTCGAGCAGCGAGACCCCTTGTTCGCGGTCGTCAGCGCCGTGGCTTCTGTTCACGAGCAATACGCTGTCAACGCGCTCTCGGCTGAGCTGCGTCTCGACATCGAAGGTGCGAATCGAGTCCACCTCGTCGCCGAAGAAGTCGATGCGATAGGGCAGCTCGTTGCTGTAGCTGTAGACGTCGAGTATTGAGCCGCGTAGCGAAAACTGTCCCGGCTCGTACACATAGTCTTTTTCCTCGAAGTCCATCTCTCGCAAGGCCACGCAAGCCTCGGTCAAGTCCACCTCGTTGCCTACCACGATGTGCAGGCTCTTGCTCTCGACCACGTCACGCCTTGCTACGCGCTCGGCCAGCGCCTCGGGATAGGTGACCACAAATCGCAACGTAGGGTCGCTATGCCAGCGGTTAAGCACTTGGGTGCGCAGGATTTGCTGCGCCTCGTCTATTTGGCCGTACTTCAGCGCGCGCTTATATCCGCTGGGAAAGAACTGCGCGCTGTCGTCGCCCGTGAGCTGACGCAGGTCGTGATAGAGGTAACCGGCCTCGTCGAGGTCGGCTGCCACCAGCAGATATGGCGCCTCTTGTTGAGGCAATTGCACAATCAATGTCGACAGCACGCTCCCCGCGAGGCCCTCTACAAGCGAGGGGCTGCCCGGGCGGGCTGCCGTCACCAGTCGCTTCATGGCCGCGGCGCGGGCTCGCGACTGTCCTAACTCTTTTATCATTAGTTCGTTTTTCTTCTTATTTCGTTATCGCGCGGCTCCACGCCAGAGACGCGTAGTAAAGGTCGGTGGCTTCGGTCGAGGTGCCGGGGACATAGGTTGAAAGGCCGCTATAGTGCTCGCTGTCGATTGACAGACGCAGGAATATCTGCGGCGTGGCGCAGCGATATGTCACCGCCTCGCCGAGCGCTGAGTGCAGACTGCCGGACAGAGCCAGCGTTGGTGATATTGCGCTGTAATACTGCTCAAAGTCGAAGAAGTAGGACCGGCTCGGCAAATAATAGCACTGCAAGGTAGCCGCGTCGGGGTCCGACCTCTTAGCGGCGTAAATCTCACGGCACACGTCGGCAAGGCGGTCGAGACGTTCGCAATCCACCACCACTCCGGTATAGCTGCGCGCCGCGCCGGTGAGTGAGTTGTAATAGTTGTACGACGCTTGGCACGCGCCCTCAACGCTCGCCACGTCGCGGCACAGATAGGGCAAGGCCACGTCGTATGGCATTCCGCCGTTGGGTACCTCGCTCGCCGAGGCCATCAGCTGTCGACACTTCGTGCGCAGCTCGTATGCCACCTCGATGGCGCCCATGTAGCACACATCGGCGCAGATGAAGTCGAAGCCGCCGTCGGGCAACGCCTCGGCAAGCACTTCAATCGGCATCTCATAGCCGTCGTCCTCGCCAAAGGCTTGGGTGATGGCGCCGGGTGTAAGCACTCGGCGCGCGCCGCGACTCTTCACCGCCGGTAGCCAGCCCGAGGCGTGCGACCACAGTACAAGTCCGTAGCTTGGCGCGGGCGCGAGGCGCTTGGCGTCGGCAATCACTTGGCGCATACGCTCGGCCGTGAGCGACGTGCCGCTCGGCGCCCTGCCGTAGTCCACAAGGGTGCGCCACGCAGCGGTGGTACCGTCGCGGTACACTTCTTTTAAAACAGGTGTACTCCCATCGGCGGCCGCATGGTAGACGAGCAGCCGGCATTTGGCGGTCTTGCCGGTGGACACCACTTTTTCCATCTCCTCGAGGTCACGCATGTCGCTTCGATTGTCACCAAGACTATTGGTGGCCACCATATAGACTAAAAGCGTGCGATTGGCGACGCCATCGTCGGGCTCGTCGCTTCCGCTACCGCATGCGCACAGCACACATAGGAGCAACGCCAACGATAGGAGTACACGTGTCATACTTTGCAGTTGGGGTTATTTATCCTTACGGGCTTTCTCGAGCTGACGCTTAAGTGCGTCGACACACAGATCGATAGCCTCCTCAAAGGTGTCGGCGGTCTTGCTGGCGAACAGGTCGTCGCGCTGTGGCATTTCCAGTCGGATGCCGGCTTCCTTGTTCATGGCGCTCTCGGGCTTAACGACCTTGAGCGTTACCTCTACGTCGGCAATCTCCTCGTTGTGCTTAACGAGCTTGTCTACCTTCTTGTTGATGAACTGTTGCAACTTCTCGGTTGCGTCGAAGTGGATTGCTTTAATCTTGATCTCCATAGTGGTTAATCTTTTAGTGCCCTTGGGTGGGCGAGTTCGTAATTATGTTTCAATTCACTGAATGTCACATGTGTATACACTTGCGTGGCGGCAAGCGATGCGTGGCCGAGCAGTTCTTTCACGCTGTTGATGCCGGCGCCGTGGTTGAGCATAGCCGTGGCGAACGAATGTCGCAGCACGTGGGGGGAGCGTTTGCCTGTCACTCCGGCCTCGGCGAGCGAACGGTTCACCACGCGATAGACGAGTGACGGATAGAGCGGCTCGCCGTCGGCGCGCGTGAAGAAAGTGCCCTGCTGCGGCACCGGTCGGAGTTCGCGATACTGCTCAATGGCGTCGCGCAATTCGTCGCCAAAGGGGATGATGCGATCCTTGTCTCGCTTGCCACGCACCTTGAGCGTGCCGGCAGCGGTGTCGACATTCTTGTCGAGCAGGGTAATGAGCTCGGCGCGTCGCATCCCGGTCTCATACAGCATCATCACTATCAGCCGGTCGCGAACATCATCGGCATCGCCGGCCGGTAAAGGCTCGTCGAGCAAGCTATTCATTGTCGCCTCCCTAACTACCGTGGGCAAACGTCGTGGCAGCTTGGCGAGTTCCACCTCGGCGGCCGGATTGTCGAGCACAAGCCTTCGACGCCGTAGCCACTTGAAGAAGGCTCGCACCGATTGCACCTTTCGGCGCAACGTGCGTGAGCCGTCGCCACGCTCGCTCAACTCGAGTAGCCACGCGCGGATGTCGCTCTGATGAACGCGCGACACCTCCACATGACCATCCTCGCTCAATCCAGCGAGAAACGACTGAAGTTCGCGCAGGTCACGACCATACGCCTCGACCGTGTTCGACGACCGATTAAGCTCCAGTTTCAGGTACTGTAAAAAGTTGTCTATTAATACGTTCATCTTATTACTAACGGCAAAATACCGCTTCTTGTTGCAACGAATTTACAAACTTTTTCTCACCCCACCAAATATTTAACCGTTTTTTTGACTTTTGCCCCCATCTTCGGGCCTTAGCTTTACGCTATGGAAGCCGGGTGGGACAGTGGTCGCCGGGATTTTTTGTCAACGAATTTCACTAATTTTCACGAATTTCTTTTAGGTTTTAAACTAGAAATTTAACGAATTAGACGAATTGAACAAATTAGTTATTTTTGGGTGGGACAGTGGTGGCGGGCATAGGCTGACGTTATAAAACAACAACTTGAAAACAACTAATAAACAACTTGTAACAACTTTTTTAATTTTGGTCAACAAATTAGACGAATTTGCAATCGCTAATTTTTCGAATTAGACGAATTAGTTTTTTGTGGTGGGACACTGGTTTGGCACAAATGAGGGTCGCCCGTCGGGCGACTTTTTTGGAGGAGGCGTGTGCCCCACCCTGCGTCGCCGAGGCTCCTTAGGGTGGGGTTATTAAAAGGGTCCGGCCTTCGGCCGGCATTGGCGGACATTTATACGCGCCATGGCGCATCCCTCCCCCAGAAAACTGCGTTTTCGGGGTTAAGCATAGTATAAACTGCTTCGCAGTTTTTGTCGGGCGCATCCCTATATTCGCTGCTGGTTGTCAACGGTTTGCGGAACGCGGGCGACGCATGCGTCGCCCCTACAGCTGGTGGCGTGGGACAGTGGTAGCGCCGAAGGCGCGTAGGAGTTCAGGCAGGAGGCCAGCGCGGAGCGCGCCGCCCCTGTGTCGGGGCAATCGTCCCCACCACCATCCGCGCCTCGGCGGGGCGCGAGAGTGGGTGGGACAGTGGTGAGGCGTGGGATAAATGAGTGAATATGCATTGTGGGACAGGTGGGACAGTGGTTTTTTGTTCGTTTTTGCATGATTATGTGGATGTTTATTTGGTTGGTTGTAGGTGGGACACTAGGTGGCCTTTTACCCACGGTCGCGACCGTGGGTTATCCGTAGTGGGCTGACTGCGTCAGCCTCGCGCTTCGTTTTTTTGTTTTCGGCAGATGTGTGGGACACTATTTGGCGGTTTTTTACTCGCATACCTTCGGCATGCTTTTTACGAGATGTGGGTTGCCGATGGCACCGGGGTTGCGCGCATTGCGCTTACCACCGGCCTATGTACTGTTACCTCCTTCGGGGTATTAATTGATTGGTGGGACAGTGGTTAGGCACAGATAGGGGTCGCCCGTCTGGCGACGGTTGATACCGGTGTCGTTGGCCCCACCCTGCGTCGCGGATGCTCCTTAGGGTGGGGTTATTAAAAGGGTCCGGCCTCCGGCCGGCATTGGCGGACATTTACACGCGGCATGGGGCGCACCTACATTTGTTGTTGGTCTTCAATTGGTTGAGGCACCCGGGCGACGCAACGTCGCCCCTATAGGTGGCTGGTGGGACACTATGTGTAGAGGGGTGTGGAGAGGTATCGTTCGCCGTTGTCGGGGAGGA
>JAFVDY010000048.1 GCA_017478265.1 Muribaculaceae bacterium
CGGCATCATCCGCACCATCATCAAAAAACGACATTTCCGCATCGGCCGTCGCGTTTAACGCTCTACTCGACTTCACCATCCGGTCACCAATGGGCGAAGCCAAGTCCATCATCATTGCCTCTTCGTAGACCATCCCGCGGCCGGCTCCAATATAACCGTAACCGCCACCAAAAAAGTTCTCGTCATAGAAGTTCATCTCGGGCCAACTGTAGTCGGCGCTTTTGCCGTCGACTCTTACGCGATGGGTATACGATGTGCTGTTCGACGAGATGCGCCACGGGGTGTTGAGCGATGCGCGGTCGCGAGTTACAAAGGGAACATTGAAACTCCAGTGGTTGCCCGCAATATCGTCGATGGCCTTGTCCATCATCTCGAGCAACATAGCGCCGTGGTGCGGCTTGTTGTCGACATCGAGCAGGCGGAACACCCATTTCTCGCGCTCGCCGGGCACGAGCTTGTCGCGGAAGCTCTCCACTTTGATATTCATTGCCTTGCGCACCTTGCTTAGCATAACGGCATTCTCGCGATAGACTTTACCGTCGTACACCGACGCGATTTCAACCTTAATGCACTCCTCAGGCTTCTGCGGTATTTGCAGCGCGAGGTCGTGATAGCCTCGCTTCTTGTTGAGCCAACCTTGTGCAACGACCTTGTCGCACGAATAAGCGATGTAATAGATGTAAGCATTGTCGACGCTTACGCCTATGGGCAGATGAGCCACGTTCTTGTCGTCGACGCGGCGTGTGTCCGCGGGCATCCACAGCGGCACATCTTTCACTATCGGTTCCTTATCGGTCAAGCGATAGAGGATGATGTACATATAGTCGCGACTGTCGCTATTTTCATTCTCCGTGAGGATATTGGCGCGGATTTTGTATTTTCCGCTCTTGAGCGAGGTGAGGTCAATGGTGGGGTCGGCAGTGTCGAGCGTACCGCTAATCACAGGTGTGTTGTCGTCGCCCTCGGCAAACAGCTGATAATGGCACTTCACGCTCTTTTCGTCGGGGTCGGTGCTATTGAACTTAAGCGGCAGCTTCACGGGGTTGGTGTTGGAGATTGTCATCTCGCTCTCGGTAAAGTCGATGCCTCGCCGGCCACCAATCAGAAACGAGCAATTAGCCTCTTGGCTCTCTCCGGCCACGTTGGTAACCATGGCGTTCACACTATAGTTGTAGCGGCAGCAGAAATAGCTGTCGGTTGAGGTGTTCTCCTCAAATTTCTCGGCGGGAATTTCGAGCAAGAACTTACCCTCGGCATCGGTCTTGACAATGGTGTCGACCACGGTAGTGCCGTTGTTGCGCCCCCCGAACCAACGCCAATTCCACGACCACTCGTTGCGTGCCAGGCGCAGCTGCACCTCGTTGTCGGCAAGCGGAAGGCCGCTGTAGGTCTCAACCTTGCCCTCGATGCGCACGGGCTGATTGCGGGTGAACGATGAGCGGGTATCATCGAGCGAGACTATAAACGTGGGAGCCTTATATTCGCTCACGTTGATATAATGCAGGTCGAGACGACGTCCATTAAGACGATTCTCCAAAATCTCGAGGGAGAACGTACCGTTGAGCCTGTCGGTGGGAATGACGAATGAACCTTCGACGCGCCCGAAGTCGTCGGTAGTAAGCTTGAGCGTATCGATTCCCTTCCAATTGGCGTCGCGGAGCAACGCTTTCACTTTCTGCTGGCGCACCACAGTGCGGCCGGCAAGCGACGTGTTGTAGACCACAGCGGCAAATTGCACTGTCTCGCCAGGGCGATAGATGGAAAGGTCGGTAAACACGTCGGCCGAATTGGCCTCGTGATCCATGTCGCTATCTATTGGCGATACCGAGCCTCCGCTCGTGTAGCGGTCGTTTCCGTGGGTCAGCTTGTATGAGGCTCTGTTATTTAGCAGCTTTTTGGACGGCAACACGTATACGCCGTCTTTGTCGGTAACTCCGGAGTAAGAGGGACGCTTGGCATCTTCCTCTACCGTCACACCGGCGACAGGCGCTCCGCTTCGGCTGTCGACCACAATTATGCGGTAGTCTGGATTTAAGCTACTATTATCATCAGCCTTTTCGGCCGAAGTGGAATACGACATCAGGTCGGTAACGAGGAAGCAGTCACGTAGCGAGGTCTTCACCACACCGTGCATCGCGCCTTCGGCCTCGTAGCTTGCCAAGATTATGTAGCGGCCGTAGTCTACGGGGTCGAAATACGTTTCGTAGCTCTTGCTGAATGGCACCTTGCCGTCGATAGTCACTTGCTTGGTGGCAACCGCTTTGAGCAACGACACGTCGGGGTAATCGCGTGAGTCCTCGTATTTATCATACACCTTGTCGGGCACTTGAAACAGCGTGAGGGTAAGAATGTTGACGTTATAAGCCCATCCCGAGGCCTTAATCTTGTCGTTGCTATGCACGACTTCGGGATAGTTGACGGTGGCGCGCTTTTCCTCGATGTTGGCGATAAGGCTCTTAGCGTCGTAAGCGTATAGGCCTTTGGGGTAGTTGCGCACATACTCTTGCAGATGAGCGTAGTTTTCGCTACGTGCGCCTATCTTGGTAAGCGGTAGTCCGCAATGCTCATTGCTCTTGTGGGCTTGATAAAGCTTGAGCCAGTCGGAGTCATCGTCGGATGAGTCATGCTCAATCTTCTCGGTCAAAGCGAAGATTGTCGCTTCCTCGCTCACAGTAGCGCCTTTGACGGCAAGCTCGCGCATTTGGGCCTTGAGTACCGGGTCTTCGGTCAGCTCGCCGCAACATTTTGCAAGGAACGTTAGCAGGTTGGGGCAATAGATTGCGCCAAGTTTGTCGCTACTGTCGATAATGCGCTTATAGCCGGTGATGGGGCACTGCATAAGCGCGTCGGGATTGCCGACAGCCTCGAGTAGCAGTTGGTCGACACGACGGTTAAACTGCTCATTGCTCCATTCGCTGAAGTCCTTCGGCTCGGCTTCGTCCATGGCATTGTCATGGTCGTTGCGCCAATGGCTTGAAGAGTAAGATTTGAGCACCACCGCCTCGAAGTAGGATAGCAGGGCGCGATAGTCGGCGCGCGTCTCTTTGAGGCGTATTTGCTCAATCTGTGGGATAATGGTGTCGATGCTTTCATCGGTGATACTACTTTTGGCTATCGAATAGCGAACGAGCGCGTCCACCACCATCTGGCCGTCGCCATTCTTAAGCGCGGCTTTCAGGTCTTTCTGCGCGTCGGCACTCACCTGCTGGGGATAGTCAAAATCAGGGGCATCGGCTTTCGCCTGATAACCGTTTCCAAAAAAAGAAACAAATATTCCCATGATTATTATTACTAACAGTTTGATTTTATCCATAACACTCATCGATTTATGTTATTAATCTATTAATACACTATTAATCTATTAATACACTATTAACGTGAAAGAGTGCCGATTATTGCATTAGCTGCAACAACGGCGAGCGGGCGATTGCGGCGGGGTTGGAGCCCAAGGCGCCTTGAGGCACCCACATTCCGCGGCTGTGATAATATTCAAGCCAATAGGGAAGGATTTCACCTTTGGCGTCGGCAAAGCTCATATTGAGCAATGGGAAGAGCGGCGCATCGTCGGCATCGCGATAACTCACCTGCACCAGCTCGCTGCAATACAGGCTGTTGGTGTCGAGCATAAACAGGTTGTCGTAGGGCGCGCCAATGTAACTCATGGCGCGGCTCACGGCGGCTATGGCGGGGGCGCGGTCGATAAGCCGGCCCACCACCACCCTACCGACGCGCGCCTCAAAATCGGACCACGGCGTGACCACCACGCCGCGACGAGGCACGGCCTCCACCACTTGCCATTCGCCGGATGGGGCACGATGGGCTATCGCCACGTGGTCGATAGCGAGTGCCGACGCGTCGTGCACTGTTGCCCGCGTGATGGGATTATCGGCATCGTCGCTCACTACAAACACCAAGTCGCCCTCGAGTAAACGTGAGGAGTCGAACGCCGCGACCGCAAGCGCGTTAAGCAATAATATGGCTGATAATAACAGGCGCATTAATTGAGCTATTATTTGGTTATACCATCACGGCGCAGGAGGGCATCAATCTTCGGCTCACGGCCACGGAAACGCTTGTAAAGCCGCATAGCAGGCTCGGTGTTGCCGCGGGATAGGATATTGTCGCGGAACGATTTAGCCGTAGCGGTATCGAATAGGCCGTTCTCCTCGAAAAGTGAGAAGGCGTCGGCATCAAGCACCTCGGCCCATTTGTAGCCATAATAGCCGGCCGCATAGCCTCCGGAGAAGATGTGACCAAACTGCGGCGACATTATGCAACCGTCGACGGGCGCGAACACCTCAACGGGCTTCATCGCATTGTACTCGAAAGCGAACGGATCGCCGCTTACAGGCTCGGTTATAGTGTGCCACGTCATGTCGATAAAACCGAAGCCCAACTGACGCATACAGCCGTAGGCAGCACCATAGCGCGAGCTGGCCTGTATCTTGTCGATCAACTCCTGCGGGATAGGCTCGCCTGTGATGTAGTGACGGGCGAAACCGTCGAGAAACTCACGCTGACGCAAATAATTCTCGTTGAACTGCGAAGGCATCTCCACAAAGTCGCGAGCGACATTGGTGCCCGACAGACTCTGATACTTGCATTGCGACAGAAGGCTGTGCAGGCCGTGGCCGAACTCATGAAGGAAGGTCTCCACCTCGCCGTAGGTGAGCAGCGACGGCTTGGTGGCGGTGGGGCGCGTGAAGTTCATCGTGAGCGTTACTATCGGGCGCACGTCGTTGCCTGTGGCGTCGATGTATTGTTCGCGGAAGTTGGTCATCCACGCGCCGCTCTGCTTGGTGTCGCGCGGAAAGAAGTCGGTGTAGAGCATCCCCACAAACTTTCCGGCATCATCGGTCACGTCGTACACCTTCACTTCGGGATTGAACACCTGCGCGTCGTGGTTCTCGGTGAAATGCAGGCCGTAGAGGCGTGTGGCGAGGCCAAACACGCCGCGCGTCACCGTCTCAAGCTCGAAATAGGGGCGCAATAGTTCGTCGTTAATGCTGTACAGCTCGTCCTTCATCTTGTTGCTATAATAACTGTAGTCCCACGGCATAATGGTAAAGTCGCGACCTTCAAGTTTCGAGGCGTATGCGTTCAAGGCGTCCATGTCGCGGCGTTGTGCCGGACCATAGGCATCTTTAAGCCGGTTGAGCATTGCCCACACAGTAGCCGGGTCGTGAGCCATCTTATTGTCGAGCTGATAGTCGGCAAAGGTCTTGTAGCCCAACAGTCGCGCCATTTCTAAACGGGTATTGGCGATGTCGCGCATAATCTCGAGGTTGGAATATTCGCCGGAGGTGCACTGTGTGTTGTACATCCGATAGAGTTTCTCGCGCAGGTCGCGACGGGAACTGTATTTCATAAATGCCATATAGCTTGGCGCTTGCAGGGTGACGAGGTATTCGCCTTCGCGTCCCTTCTCGCTTGCCGCCACCTGCGCTGCCTCAACGGCGCTCTCGGGCAGCCCGTCGAGGTCGTCACGCGTGAGCCAAAGCTCGTAGCGTGCGGTTTCTTTTAGTGTGTTTTGGTCGAATTGCAGCGTGAGTGCCGTCAGCCGTTGCGACAGGTTGCGATATTTCTCCTTGTCGGCGGCCGGAAGATTGGCGCCGCCGCGTACAAAACTCTCATACACGATTTCGAGCAATCGAGCGTCCTCTGCATCATGTCGCGAGGGGTCGAAACTGTCGTGAACAGCTTTGACGCGTTGCCACAACCGCTCGTTGAGGTTGACGCGGTTGCTGTGCTCGTCCAATAGCGGGGTCATACGATTGGATAGGGCTATAAGAGAGTCGTCGGCGCAAGCCGACAGCATGGGATAGAACACGCCGAGCACTCGTGTAAGGTCGCTGCCGCTACGCTCGAGCGCGACAATGGTGTTTTCAAACGTCGGCGCGGCGGCATTGCCGGCTATTGCCTCCACCTCCTCGTCATGTAATTTTATGCCTCGCAGGATTGCCGGCTCATAACTGTCGATGGTGATTCGGTCGAAAGGCACGGCTCCATGAGTGGTCTTGAAAGGCTCGAAAAACACATTCTGAGCATTTGTCATAATTACTGTCAAAAGAATTAAATAGGTTATTGTTCGTTTCATTCGTTTTCGCTTTTTTTTCGGTTACACATCACAAAAGTACAAATAATTTCACACCCGACAAAATCCTCCGACCGAAAAATGATGAAATATAGGCTTTATGTTACAAAACAATAAAACGAATGTATTATCTGGCCGGGTTGGCATGATTATTGCATGGAGGATATCGGTAAATGATTTGAAAATTATATTCAACGTGATTATACATGAAGAAAGAAGATAACGATAAGAAGCTGAACCACGAGCATCTGCACTTCGCCGACGGTGAGCCAAAGGAGTGTCCCATTACCGATGGTGCCGACTTCGGCAACGACGATGACGACGACCTGATGGACGACGACCGCGACCGTAACGATGCCAACAACAAGGACAACGACAAGCACCGGCAGCGACGAAATGGCAGTCAGAATGACAATGCGACACCGGCTCTCGACAAATACGGCAAGGATATCACCCGGGCCGCGCTCGAGAACAAACTCGACCCCGTTGTAGGCCGTGAAAGCGAGATTGAGCGCATGGCGCAGATTTTGAGCCGACGCAAAAAGAACAACCCGGTGCTCATTGGCGAGCCGGGGGTTGGCAAATCGGCTATTGTCGAGGGACTTGCCATGCGCATCGTCCACCGAAAGGTGGCGCGTGTGCTCTTCGACAAGCGAATTGTCGCGCTCGACATGGCCGCAGTAGTGGCCGGCACTAAATACCGCGGACAATTTGAGGAACGAATTAAAGCCGTTGTCGACGAGGTGAGTGCCAACAAGAACATAATCCTCTTTATCGACGAAATCCACAACATAGTGGGAGCAGGCAACGCCAGCGGTTCGATGGATGCCGCCAACCTGCTAAAGCCGGCACTCGCACGAGGCGAGTTGCAATGCATAGGTGCCACCACTCTCGATGAATATCGCAAGAACATCGAGAAGGACGGAGCTCTCGAACGACGCTTCCAGAAAATCCTCGTCAGCGCCACCACGCCCGACGAGACGCTCGAAATACTGCACAACATCAAGGACACCTACGAGAAGCATCACGGCGTGATTTACACCGACGAGGCTCTGCGAGCATGTGTCAATTTGGCAGACCGATATATCACCGACCGATCGTTCCCCGACAAAGCCATCGACGCGCTCGACGAGGCCGGATCACGCGTGCATATCTCAAAAGTGGTTGTACCAAAAGAGATTGAGGAATACGAGAAACGCATCGCCGAGGCGCAAGAGAAAAAACTGCAAGCTGTTGCCGACCAAAACTTCGAGCAAGCCGCCGGATACCGCGATCAGCAAGAGAAACTCAAACTGGAACTCAACGACTTTAAAGAACGCTGGGAACAGTCGCTCGACAACACTCGCGAGACAGTCGACGAGAACGATATCGCGCAAGTGGTGGCGATGATGACCGGGGTACCCGTGCAACGTATCGCGCAAGCCGAGGGACTGCGGCTGCTTGGCATGACCGACGAGCTAAAAACGCAAATCATCGGTCAAGATGAGGCTATCGACAAGATTGCGAGAGCCATTCGACGCAATCGCGTTGGACTCAAAGACCCCAACCGCCCAATTGGCTCGTTCATGTTCTTAGGCTCGACGGGAGTGGGAAAAACTTTGCTCGCCAAGAAATTGGCGGAATTCCTGTTCAGCTCGCCCGACGCTCTGATTCGCATCGATATGAGCGAATATATGGAGAAATTCGCCGTGTCGCGCCTCGTGGGAGCACCTCCGGGCTACGTAGGCTACGAGGAAGGCGGACAACTCACCGAGAAAGTGCGCCGTCACCCCTACTCCGTTGTGCTCTTCGACGAAATCGAGAAAGCACACCCCGACGTGTTCAACCTCCTGCTGCAAGTGCTCGATGAGGGGCGTCTTACCGATAGTCTCGGCCGACGAATCGACTTTAAGAACACAATCATCATCATGACGAGTAATATAGGTACGCGCGAACTGAAAGAATTCGGCGGCGGAGTTGGCTTCAACACCGCTATCATCACCAAGGAGCGTAGTGACGCCGTGATACGCAAGGCGTTGAACCGCAGCTTCTCGCCCGAGTTCCTCAATCGCGTCGATGATATAATCACATTCGCCTCGCTTGGCCACGACGACATCATGAAGATTGTCGACATTGAGCTCAAGCAATTCTACAAGCGAGTGGACGAGTTGGGCTACAAACTCGTCATCACCGACGAGGCAAAGGAATTTGTCGCCAACAAAGGTTTCGACCCGCAGTTCGGAGCTCGCCCGCTCAAGCGAGCCATCCAGTCGCACATCGAGGATCCACTCAGCGAACTGCTGCTACGCAACGAGGACAAAACCGGCGTCACGCTCAACATCGACATCCAAGACGGCGAAACCAAAGCGTTTATCACCGAATAAGAAATCACAACGATAATTAAAGGTTTAAATAAATAATTAAGATATGGCAAAAGGAAATATTGGGGTAACAACAAGCAACATCTTCCCCGTAATCAAACAGTTTCTATATAGCGACCACGAGATTTTCTTGCGCGAACTTATAGCAAATGCCGTTGACGCTTCACAGAAGCTGAAGACGCTCGCCGTCGCCGGCGAGTTTAACGGTAGTACCGACAATCTTAAGGTTACCGTCACCCTCAACAAGGAGGCTGGCACTCTCACCGTGAGCGACAACGGTATAGGCATGACTGCCGACGATATCGACAAGTATATCAACCAGATTGCCTTCTCGGGCGCTGAGGAGTTCCTCAACAAATACAAGGACAACGCCAACGCCATTATAGGCCACTTCGGCCTCGGTTTCTACTCGGCGTTTATGGTGGCTAAGAAGGTAGAAATCCGCTCGCTCTCCTATCAAGAGGGAGCTCAAGCCGTAAGTTGGACTTGCGACGGCAGTCCGGAATATGAGATGACCGACTGCGACAAGGCCGAACGCGGCACCGACATCATCCTTCCAATCGACGATGATGAAAAGGAGTTCCTCGAGCAATCGCGCATCAACGGCTTGCTCACCAAGTACTGCCGCTTTATGCCTGTGCCTATCGTATTCGGCAAAGAGCAGGAATGGAAGGACGGCAAATATGTCGACACCGACAAGGATAAGATTATAAACGATGTTGAGCCGCTTTGGACTCGGACTCCCGCCGACCTTACCGACGATGACTACCTCAAGTTCTACCGCGCTATTCAGCCCGGACAGGACGACCCGTTGTTCTGGATCCACCTCAACGTCGACTATCCTTTCACTCTCACTGGTATCCTCTACTTCCCGAAAATCAAAAATAACCTCGACATTCGTAAAGATCGCATCCAGCTCTACTGCAACCAAATGTTCGTTACCGACAGTGTCGAAGGAGTTGTGCCCGAATGGCTCATGCTGCTGCAAGGCGTAATCGACTCGCCCGACATCCCGCTGAACGTCTCCCGCTCCTATCTCCAAGCCGACCGCAACGTCAAGAAAATCTCCGGCTACATCACCAAGAAGGTGGCGGCGAGACTCGAGGAGATTGCTAAGAACGATTCGAAGGCTTTCGAAGAGAAATGGAACGACATCAAGATTTTCATCGAGTACGGTATGCTCAGCGACGAGAAGTTCTGCGACTCGGCCATGAAATTCGCCCTGCTGCAAAACACCGACGGCAAGCACTTCAACATCGACGACTATAAAACGCTGGTAAAGACCAACCAAACCGACAAGGACGATACCCTCGTATGCCTCTATGCCACCGACAAGGAGGGCCAATACCCCTACATCAAAGCGGCTGTCGACAAGGGCTACGACGTGCTGCTGATGGATGGTCAGCTAGACATCCCCTGGGTGGGTATGCTCGAACAGAAGATTGAGAAGTCGAGATTCGTACGCGTCGATAGCGACGTGGTCGACCGCCTAATCGTGAAGGAAGAAGCCAAGAGCGACGACCTCTCGCCGTTGCAGCGCGACGTCACCTCAAGCCTTTTCCGTAGCGCGCTTCCAAAGCTCGACAAGGCTGAGTTCACCGTCACCTACGCGCCGATGGGAGTGGACGATCAAGCGGTGGTAATCACTCAAAGCGAATATATGCGCCGTATGAAAGACATGGCGCAATTCCAGCCGGGAATGAGCTTCTACGGCGACTTCCCTACGATGTACAACTTCACACTCAACACCGCCCACCCAGTAGTGAAGAAAATCATCGACGCCGCGATGGCAGCCGTCGAAGGCGAGGTGAAGCCGCTCGACGACCAGCTCACCGCCACCAATGCCGCCATCAGCGCTATTCGCGATCTCGACAAGGACGGGAAGGGTGTGCCCGACGACAAGAAGGAAGCCCTCAAAGAGAATGAGGATAAAGCGAAAG
>JAFVDY010000005.1 GCA_017478265.1 Muribaculaceae bacterium
CGACGGCTCCTACATTGTGGCGGCCGAAAGTATCTGCCTGTTCGGATCTAAAGAGTACACCAACACCACTCCCGAGCTGACCGTAGTGCGCGACACTCGAGGACCGAAGCTCCTGGGACAAGCTTATCCCAACACGGGTATCCTTTTGCCTACCGACGATATTTACATCAAGTTTAACGAGGACATTCGCGAAAGCTATCTCACCAAGGAGACCAACTTCTTCATCACCGGTTCGCTCAACGACGCTCAAGTGAGCCACGAGGTGTCGCTGCAGTTCAACGGCACTCCGGTTCACACCGACGCTTATCTGCCCGTCACCGCCACCAGCTTCTCAGGCTCGCTATGGATAAAGCGTAAAAGCGGAGGCACGCTCATCGAGCACGGGCTCGAGGGCAAGAGCCTCGAGCTGTCGATTAACGACCGCGGACAAGTGGAGGTCAACATCGACGGACTTAAAGCAGCCTCAAGAGAGACAGTCCCCGTCGACAAATGGGTGTTCCTGGCGTTCAACTATGTGAAAGGAGCTGTCGGAGGCAACAACCGTCTGTCGATACTGATGGCCGAGGACGACAACGAGACCATGCTCTTTGATGATATCGAGGTCCCCGATTATAGCGGCACCGGACGACTCTCCTTTGGCGAGAATTATACCGGCTTGATGCATGAGCTCGTTCTCTGGCATAAGAACACACCCGTGCGCACGCTGCTCGCGCAAAAGGACGAGGCTGTTGCGGCTTATATGCCCGACCTGGTGGGTTACTGGAAGATGAACGAGGGACACGGAACCGTCGTTACCGACTATGCCCACTCACGTAACATACAGCTGCCGGCCGAAACGTGGAATATCGAGAACTCCAACCTCGCCGCGCACCTCGATGGCGAGAACAGCAGCCTGCACCTGCCCATCGGCGCTATCGCGCCACGACCCACCGACAGCTACGTGCTCGAGCTTTGGTTCCGCGGCGAGCAGGATAAGAACGCCAACGCGGTACTCTTCTCAATCACCGACCGACTCGCGGTAGCTTTCGATGTCGACAACTCGCTCATGCTACATGTCTACAACGACACTCTCTCGTCGTTCAACACCAGCGGCATTCGCACTATGCTCTCGAGCAACAACTACAACGACGGAAATTGGCACCACTTCGCGCTCAATGTCCATCGAGGCGTAGGCGCAGTGGCTTATGTCGACGGTAGCGCCGTGAAGACGATTGCCGAGCGTGAAAATACCCGAACCGTCGGGCGACCTCCTCCATATCGGCTCGATATTGAAGCGCATGTCGCACTCTGAGACCGCTAGAGAGAGCAACTGTTTCACCGGCGACATCGACGAAATCAGAATGTGGAACGTGGCTTGCGACGGCACGTCGATTATCGCCAACCGATATAATCAGGTGGATACCACCAACGCTTCGGGACTCCTGCTCTACTATCCGATGGAACACAGCCGACTCGACGGCAGCGGCAACATCATCCACGAGTTCAACCTTGACAATCATGCGCCCGAAATTAAAAATAACGTAATGGCGTCGGCCTATAGCCGAGGAGTCATACAGGCCGCTACAGCGCCAGCGCTACGTACGGCTCCGCTCAAGCAGAACCTCGACTTTAACTTCACCGCCTCGAGCAACGAGATCTATATCAACCTCAAAACTCTGCCGGCGCGCATGCAGGGCAATTTGCTCACCTTCGTCGTGAAGAACGTGCGCGACGTGCACGACAACCTCTCGGAAACCATCACCTGGAGTGCCGTGGTCGACTACAACACTCTCGAATGGGCCGAAAACGAAGGTGTTGAGGTATATAAGAATCGACTCAACGATGTGAACGTCACCGCCGTGCTGCGTAACAAGGGACGAGCAAGCCAGCGATTCACTATCACAGGACTCCCAACATGGATTAAGACCGATAGCGAGAAGGGCGTGCTCGACATCAACGCCTCGCAAATGATCAACTTCACTATCGGTGCCGACGCTCCCATGGGCATTCACTTCTTCTATATCAACGCGGTGAACGACGACGGCATAAGCACGCCGCTGCTGTTCAAACTCTACGTGACCGGAAACGAACCCGAATGGAGCGTCAACCCCGACCAGTATGAGAGCTCGATGAACCTCACGGGGCAAATCTATTTCGACGATAAGATTTGCAACAACAGCCTAACTATGATCGCAGCCTTTATCGACGGTGAATGTAGAGGTGTGGCTTATCCTAAGCTGGTCACCAGCCGCGACGCTTACTTCGTGAGCATTAACGTATATGGCTCGGAGGATATAACCAAGACACAGCCTATCACCTTCAGCATATACGATGCCAGCCGGGGTGTGGTGCTCAGCAATGTGGCCACTACGCTCAACGGCATGAAGATGAACCTTACTTATCGTCCCAACGACATCGTGGGCTCATTCGACCAACCGCTCAAGTGGACGGCAAGCGACCTGATTGAGCAAACGTTCGACCTCAAGACGGGCTGGAACTGGATCTCGCTCTATCACGAGCCCGAGCAGGGTAAGGACGACCTCGAGAGCGTCTTCGGGCACGCCAAGGTGTTCAACACCATAAAGGGCAAGGAAGGCTTCGCGATGAACAGCGGCACCGCTTGGGAGCAAACGGGATTGAGCACCGTGGCTCCGGGCAACCTCTACAAGGTGAAGGTGAAAGCCGACGTGGCCCACACCGTAACCGGTAAGCCTATCGACCCCGCCCAGCGCACGCAGACCATCAAGAACGGATGGAACTGGATCGGACCGCTCTCAATCCTCAACCTGAGCCTCGGTGAGGCCTTCGCCGACCTTAACCCCACGCGAGGCGACATCGTAAAGAGCAAGGAGCAAGTGGCGTTCTACGACGGCTACAAGTGGGAAGGTGAACTCACTGCTCTCATCCCGGGCAGGGGTTACTACTACCGCTCGATGAACCCCAACGATGTCACGTTCCACTATCCCACCCTCGTGGCCAGCGCTCAACAGGCGCCGGCATTGGCTCCGCGAGCCCCGCTCCGCTCAATCTTCAGCCCCGTCGACCACTATCAGTTTAGCGACAACATGAACGTCGTGGCCCGAGTGATGGTCGATGGTCAGCCGGTCGACACCCTCACGGTGGCTGCGTTCGTGGGCAATGAGTGCCGAGGCGTCACTCGCGCCACACCCAACGGCTACTATATGCTCACCATCGCCGGCAATGCTTCCGAGGCCGGTGGAGAAGTGACGTTCGAAACCATCTACAAAGGCAAGGTGGTGAACATCAACGAGAAGCTCACTTGGGGCAGCGACGTGGTGTACGGCGACCTCGACGAACCGGTAATCCTTACCATCCAAAAGTCGTCCGGCATCGACGACGTCGACGCCTACAGCGACCGGATAGTGATTACACCCACGCTCGTGCGCGATATGCTCAACGTGCAATCCGGAGCCCTGCTGCAATCGGTAGCGGTCTACACCGTCAACGGCTCTTGCCTCATGCGACTGACCGACATCGGCGACAACCGCGCATCGCTCAACCTGGGCGACCTCGACCAAGGCGTCTACCTCGTCGAGGCCATCAGCGCCACCGGCACACGCGTCACCAAGCGCATCGTCAAGCAATAGCAACGCCGCCATGTGCGACATCTATAATCCAGAAAAAGCCGACCCGCCAGGGCCGGCTTTTTTGGCTTATAATATAATTATGTGTACCTTTTGCGGCGGCTAAACTATCTTGGTCACCGACTACGCTCGCGCCATCAACACTCTAAATAACATGGGCGGCGCATGGTATAGGCACACTCCCACGTCGCCACATGCCGCCGGAACGGCGGACCCTTTTACTAACCCTACCCTAAGGAGCGATAGCGACGCAGGGTGGGGACGGTGGCAGCTTAAGTAATCGTCGCCTGTCGGGCGACTCCTATTTACGCCTATCCGTCGTCACGCATATCAAAAAGCAACCTGTCCTCAGCCTGACGACAATAATTACTTGTCTCGGATTGTATATATGTAGATAAACTACGGTGCCTCGCCGCTCATGGCGGGGAGGCACCGATGTTAAGTGTGTTGGAATTAGCGTTAGAACACTTGTTTCGTCACGGAGCGGGTACCGTTGGAGTAGACCACCTCAACAATATTGAGGCCCGGCGACGGGGCGCTAGACACGTGGCCGAACGCGTTGACGTATCGCTTCGAAATCACTTCCGATTCGGCGCGAGGGCCGTCAACAGCCGTGCTACCTTGTGAGAACTTTGCCTTGATAAACACGCCGTATGGCGAGTCGGGCATGATAAAGGTGTAGGTCGCTTTGGCTGACAGATCGGCCGGAGCCTCGCCCATCAGGTCGATGAAATATCCCACCTTTGGCACCAGTGCCGGCGCTTGCGCCGAGCCAGGGTCGATGGTGGCCTCAACGGTAATGTCTTTCTTGTTGATTTTGTAACCCTTTGCGGGAGTGACCGTGAGGGTTACCTCCTGGCCGCCTACTGCGGAGGGAGGGTCGACACTGAGCACGCCGTGCTCAATCGCTCCGTCGATAACCACCGCTTGCTGCGCGTGGCCGGCCATGATGCCGCATAGCGGCATCACGGCGGTCAACAGCATTTTTAGTAGGGTACGCATAGGTTTAATCGCGTTTTGGTTCGTGATTATTTCACCATCTTGACGGTGCGGGTTGTGCCGTCGGTGTTGGTGATTACCATGATGTTGATACCCTCGAACGGAGTGTCGCTGACAACGCCGTTGAGGTTGACATACTTCACTGACTTCACATTGTCGGCGTTCACGCCCTCGATACCGGTTACAACTATCGGAGCAATGCGGATTCTCAGCTGTGCGGGTGCGGGCTGCGAGCCGCCATTCAATGCGTCGGCACTGATGTAGCAGCGGTGTGCGGCCAGAGTGCCGGCTTGCGACAGGTAGAACTGGTCGTTGTAGAGCAAGTAGCCTTCGCCGGTGGCCATGGGCGCATCGCTCAGGTTACCGACGAGCTTCGTTGTATAAGTGCCGGTTTCGCCTTCGTAAAGCGGAGTGGTGATGTTGGCCTTGTTGCCTTCGCAGTAGAGCAGTACGCCTACTCCCTGAGGAATGTAAGGCAGCTCTTGTACGGTTACCTCGGCGTTGGCGGTGGCTCCGGTCACTGCGTAAGCGCTTACGCCCTCGGGCAAGCTGAGGTCGTAGCCGCCGATGTAGGTTGCGAAGTGGTTGGTGGCGGTGAATTTCACGCCGTGCAGCTTGGCTTCAACCACTGCGCTTACGGTCACGTCGCTTGCGGGCATGTTGAAGTGCCATCCGTTCTCATCGTTGGTGGCGTTGAATGCTGTGCCCTCGGCGGGAGTTACTACAACGTTAACCACCTCGAAGTCGGCAGGAGTGTTGGCAGCGGGAGTGAGGTTGATTTGTGTGCCATAAGTGCCTTGAGTGGGAGCGGCGGTGATGGCGTAGCCGGTAGCACCTGCTTCGCTGTCGCAGGTGACGTTGTAGATGGTCATATCAGCGGTAGTGCGGATGATTACCGGTTGGTAAGGCATCTCGAAGGTGTAGGTGTTGGTGCCTGTTTGCGTGGTAGCGATGGGCTGGTTGTCGGATGCGCCATTGACGGTGAGAGTTGGCGTGTAGCCAGTTGCGGGTGTAACGGTCACGGTTACGGTTTGCTTAGCCGAAGCTCTGTCGGCGGGCACGGTGGTGACGGTGGCGTTGCTATCGTCGATGATGGTGATGGCGTAGTCGTAATTGCCGGTGACGGTTAGCGTGGTGCGCTCAGCGTTGATAACGAAGTTCCAGATGCCTGCCACTCCGAGGCGGAAGTTGTTGTACGAGCCTTGGCGAAGGGTCTTGGAGTTGGGTGTAGTGACATCGGTTTTGCTGTACTCATCAACGTCATTGTCGTTTGCGCCACCGAGGTAGGTTCCGTCTTCGTTCACAACTTGGAAGTTGCCGGCGGCGTCGAAGGTGAGATTGTCGATGCGCCAAGAGCCGTCTTGTTGTTTGGTGAAGGGATTTGCGGTAGCGTTCCAGCTGTTGAAATCACCTACGAGGAACATCTTGGGCACTTTCGTGAAGTGAGGCTTCACATACAAGTTCTCATTGGGCATAGGCAGTGTGTAGGTGGTTTCGTTCACCTTGGTGATAGTGATGCCTTCGGGCCATGTGACGATTTCTTTCAGTTCGTAGTCGGCGTTGCTGATGGCTACGGTCAGGGTGATGGTTTCACCTTGGCTGGCAACAGTGGGATTAGCCGTAACTGTGCAACCGTCTACAGCCGGGAATGCGCTGGGCTCGGTGTCTTGGTATTGCACAACCACGTCGTGAGCGGTGTTGACGAAGTAGGGCTTCACATACACGTTGGTGTTAGGCATCGTGAAGGTGTAGGTATTGGTGCCGCTTTGCACATAAGAAACTTGGCTTGCAGTTGCATTCGCATCCCAAATCTCGAATCGGTCGAGCGCGTAGTGGTTGTTGGTGATAGTAACGGTCAGGGTAACCGTTGTGCCTTGTGTGGCTTGGGTGGGATTGGCGGTTGCTGAGCAGCCGTCCACTGCGGGGTTGTCACCGTCGTTATATTCGATTATAACATCGTGAGGCACGAGTGCGATGGTGAAGTTCTTGGTGGCAGTGCCTTTGTA
>JAFVDY010000049.1 GCA_017478265.1 Muribaculaceae bacterium
CTCGATGATGATGATGGTGTGGCCGCGGTCAATCAATCGGTTGAAGGCGCTCATGAGGGTGTTGATGTCGTGGAAGTGAAGTCCGGTGGTCGGTTCGTCGAAGATAAATAGCGTGTGGGCTTTCTTTTCTCCCGAGAGGAAGTAAGCGAGCTTGACGCGCTGGTTCTCGCCGCCAGAGAGTGTCGATGACGATTGTCCCAGTTTGATATATCCCAGTCCTACGTCTTGCAACGGTTTTAGTCGTGCCACAATGCGGCTCTCGTTGGCCTCGCCGGCTTGCGAGAAGAACTCTATAGCTTGGTTAACCGTCATCTCGAGTACGTCGTAGATTGTCTTACCGCGATATGTTACTTCGAGCGCATTGTTGCTGAAGCGTCGTCCGTGGCACGCCTCGCAGGTGAGAGTGACGTCGGCGAGAAATTGCATTTCGATAGTGATTTTGCCATCGCCTTTACATTCCTCGCATCGCCCTCCGGGCGAGTTGAACGAGAAGAAGCCTGGGCCGTACCCCATCTGTCGCGACAATTGTTGGTTGGCGAACAGTTGTCGTATCTCATCAAAGGCTTTGAGGTAAGTTGCCGGATTGGAGCGCGTTGAGCGGCCGATAGGATTTTGGTCGACAAATTCAACAGCTTTGACTCGGTTGATGTCGCCGCCGAGCGAGGCGTAGATGCCCGGAGCGTCGGCGCTGTCGCCAAGTTCTCGTGCCAGTGCCTTGTATAGTATATCGTTGACGAGTGTCGACTTTCCGCTGCCGCTTACGCCCGTCACTACTGTCATAACGTCGAGAGGGAAGCGAACGTCGATGCCTTTGAGGTTGTTTTGTGCCGCGCCGCGTATCTCAATGTAGCTGTTCCAACGTCGGCGTTGCTTGGGAACTGGAATTGACAATTCGCCTGTCAGATATTTCAGTGTATAGCTGTTTTGTGCTTTGTCGAGCCCATTGATGTCGCCTTGATACACCACTTCGCCGCCCAGACGTCCGGCATTTGGTCCGATGTCGATAAGGTAATCGCTCGCGCGCATGATTTCCTCGTCGTGCTCGACCACTACCACGGTGTTGTTCAAGTCTTTGAGTTTTTTAAGCACGTTTATCAAGCGTGACGTGTCGCGCGGATGGAGTCCGATGCTCGGCTCATCGAGGATGTAGATAGAGCCTACAAGTGAACTTCCGAGCGACGTGGCCAGGTTGATGCGTTGGCTTTCGCCGCCGCTTAGAGTGCCGCTAAGGCGGTTGAGGGTGAGGTAGGGGAGTCCAACCTCTATCAGGTAGCTTAACCTGTTTTTAATCTCAGTGAGCAAGCGTGCGGCTATCGCGGCATCTTCGCCGCAGAGTTGCAGTTCATTGAACCAGGTGTAAAGTCGGTCGATTGGCATGCTAACCAGTTCGCCGATAGTGGCACCTCCCACTTTGACGTAGCTTGCATCCTCTTTCAATCGCGAGCCATGGCAGGTGGGACACTCGGTTTTGCCTCGATAGCGTGCGAGCATTACGCGGTATTGTATGTTATAGCTTTTGCTTTTTACCCATTCGAAGAAACCGTCTATGCCCGTCCAATCGTCGCCGTTGCCGTGCCATAGAAAGTCGCGTTCGGCTTGCGTGAGTTTATAGTAAGGCCTATTGATGGGAAAGTCGTGCTGTGCCGCAACGTGGATAAATTCACGCTTTGCCTCGCTCATGACTGCACCGCGCCAACACATCACCGCGTCGTCGTAGACGCTCAGAGTCTTGTTTGGAACCACGAGGTTCTCGTCAATGCCTACAACGTTTCCGAAGCCCTCGCACGTTGGGCATGCTCCAATAGGATTGTTGAAATTGAACATCAAGTCGCTTGGCTCGCGAAATGTGATGCCGTCAGCCTCGAAACGGGTGGAAAAATCGAGGCGGAGCGGAGAGTTGTCGCTATTGTAGATAAGCAGAGAACATTTGCCATGTCCTTCGTAAAATGCGGTGTCGAGCGAGTCGCGCAGTCGCATCTCCACATCGTCGGCGGCCGCCATGCGATCGATAAGCAGGTCACAGTTGTCGCGGTTTACATCTTTGGCGTTGCCTGACAATACATCACTTATCATCACCGGCTTGCCGTCGCTTGTCACAAGGCGCGAATACCCACCTTTCAGCAGTATGCTTAGCTGGGCTAAGAAGTCGCGATTGTCCACCTCCGGAATGGGTGATACTACGGCGAAGCGTGTGCCTTGAGCAAGCTTATTCACTTCGGCTACAACATCGTTGGCGGTATGCTTCTTCACCTCGTTTCCGCTGATAGGGGAGAACGTCTTGCCCACTCGGGCAAAGAGCAAACGCAGATAGTCGTAAATCTCGGTGCTGGTGCCTACTGTCGAGCGCGAGTTGCGATTGTTGACGCGTTGCTCGATAGCGATTGCGGGAGGCAACCCTTTGATGAAGTCGCATTCGGGCTTTGTCATACGACCGAGAAACTGGCGCGCGTAGGACGACAAACTCTCGACATAGCGGCGCTGTCCCTCGGCATATAGCGTGTCGAACGCGAGCGACGATTTGCCAGATCCCGAGAGGCCTGTAATCACCACGAGCCGATTGCGGGGTATGGTAACATCGATGTTCTTCAAATTGTTGACGCGAGCGCCTTTGACTATTATCTCCTTAACTGCCATTTTGATTAGTTTCTTTAGCGTTTCTCGTTGGTTTGGGGGCGCAAAGTTACGCAAAAGTTTAA
>JAFVDY010000006.1 GCA_017478265.1 Muribaculaceae bacterium
CTACGGACGAGGCATCCCGCTCGACCAAGTGAAGGACGCGTCGAGCAAAATGAATACAGGCGGCAAATACGATACCAAAAACTACAAACGTAGCGTGGGCCTCAACGGAGTGGGTATCAAAGCGGTAAACGCTCTGTCTACTTCTTTCTACATCTCGAGTGTGCGCGACGGCAAATGCTCATGGGTAGAATATCGTGAGGGGCTCGTCGAGCGGGAGAGTGGCATAATTGACGCCGAGCCGGATGCCGAAAACGGTACACTCGTGCGATTTACGCCCGACCCTACAATCTTCCACAACTACAAATACCGCGAAGGCTTTATCGAGACTATGGTCAAGAACTATTCGTTCCTCAACACCGGACTCTCGCTTTGGCTCAACGGCAAACGCTTTCACTCGCGTAACGGTCTGCGCGACCTTGTTAGCGAAAACATGACCAACGACCCCATATATCCGCTTATTCACTTCACGGGCGACGACATCGAGGTCGTCATCACCCACGCGCAGCAGGTGGGAGAGGAGTTCTACTCGTTCGCCAACGGACAGCACACCACGCAGGGAGGTACCCACCAGAGCGCATTCCGCGAGGCTATCTCCCGTACAATCAAGGAATTCTACGGCAAAAACTTCGAGTATAGCGATATCCGTAGCGGCATCGTAGCGGCTATCAGCATCAAGGTGGAGGAACCGGTGTTCGAATCGCAAACAAAAATCAAGCTCGGTAGCAACGTTATGTGGAAGGACGGACCTACGATCTATAAGTTTATCAACGACTTTATTAAGAAAGAACTTGACAACTACCTCCACAAGACACCCGAAACGGCCGACATCATGCTCAAGAAAATCCAAGACAGCGAGCGTGAACGCAAAGCTATAGCTGGTGTTACCAAAATCACCCGCGAACGCAACAAGAAAGCGGCGTTGCACAACGACAAACTCCGTGACTGCCGTGTACACTACAACGATAGCCGCGGCGACCGACGCGACGAGTCGTCGCTCTTTATCACCGAGGGACTCAGCGCAAGCGGATCAATCACCAAAATTCGCGACGTCGCCACTCAGGCTGTGTTCTCACTTCGTGGCAAGCCGCTTAACACCTTCGGACAACCGCCGGCTGTCGTGTATAAAAACGAAGAGTTCGGACTTCTCAAAGCGGCTCTCAACATCGACGACGGTATCGAAGGACTTCGTTACAACAAGGTCATCATCGCTACCGATGCCGATGTCGACGGAATGCACATACGCCTGCTGTTGCTCACATATTTCCTGCAATTCTGCCCAGAACTTATCAAAACAGGCCACCTTTACATCTTGCAGACTCCTCTATTCCGAGTGCTCAACCGTAAGGAGGCTAAACGCAAAAACTCACGCGGATCGGCAGGCAAGAACAAAGTGGAAACTTACTACTGCTATTCCGACGAGGAACGGGTCGCCGCGATCTACAAACTGGGCGAAAACGCCGAAATCACGCGATTTAAAGGCCTCGGCGAGATTTCTCCTGAGGAATTTGTCGACTTTATAGGTCCCGATATGCGCCTCGACCGGGTGCGCTTGCGTAAAGAGGACAACGTTAAGCAACTCCTCACATTCTTCATGGGGAAAAATACGATGGAGCGCCAAAACTTTATCATCGACAACCTCGTTATCGAAGACGACGAGGACATCACCGTTCACTAATTTCACTCTCGTATGGACTCGACAAACAACAATAAATACCTCTTCTCGCTCGACATCAAGGTGCGTGACTACGAACTCGATAGCGAAGGCATTGTCAACAATGCAATTTATCAGCATTATCTTGAACTCACGCGGCACGAGTTCTGCACCGCCACCGGCTTCTCGTTCGACGAGATGCGACGCGAAGGCATCATTCCGGTTGTCAACCGCATCGAGATTGATTACCGGCGTCCGCTGGTTAGCGGCGACGTGATGGAGAGCAAACTCTGGGTCGAGGAACGGGGCGTACGCTTTATCTTCCATCAGGATATTTTTCACAAAGCGAGTGGCGACGTAGTGGTCAACGCCAAGGTGAGCATCGTTTGCCTCGAAGATGGCAAGCTCTCGCGTGGCGAGCGTCTTCACGAGTATTTCCGGCCTTTTCTTGAAACGGCAAAGCAATGACGGGCGGCGATGATAACACTCTCATCTACCGCATGGCCTTCGCGGCTGTGCGTGGCATGGGCATTGAGCTGGCTCACCGTATGCTTGACGTTATACCCGACGAGAAGGCTTTCTTCGACATCGGCGAGCGCGAGCTGCAAAAACTAACCGGTGCCCGGAACAAAATCCTTGAACGGGGCTATCGCAACAGTTTGCTCAACAAGGCACAACGAGAGCTCGATTTCGTGCGCCAAAAGAATATCAACGTCCTTTACTTCAGCGAGCCTGAATTTCCGCAGCGCTTGCTTCACGCCACTGACGCTCCAATTTTGCTTTACTCAACCGGCAAATGCGACCTCAATGCCTCTCACGTGGTGAGCATCGTGGGCACACGCCGCTCAACGCCTTACGGTTCAAAGATGTGCGACCGTTTGGTCCATGACCTGGTTGAGGCAATCCCGGGGGTCATCATCGTGAGCGGTCTTGCCTATGGAACCGACATCAACGCCCATCGGGCCGCGATCAAGCACGGCACGCCCACAGTCGCTGTGCAAGCATGCGGGCTAAACAAAATCTACCCCTCTCCTCACAGGCGCGACGCCGCCGAGATTGTACATCGAGGTGGTTTGATCGTTAGCGACTATATGTCGCAGGACGAGATTCATCGCGGCAACTTCCTCGCAAGAAACCGCATTATCGCCGCGCTTGCCGATTGCACCGTGATCATTGAGAGTGCCGACCATGGTGGCTCACTGGTCACTGCAAGCATCGCGCAGAGCTACGACCGCGATGTCTTTGCCATTCCCGGCAGGGTGGGCGACGAGTACTCCGCCGGCACCAACCGCATTATCATGCAGAACAACGCCGCGCTCATCACTTGCGCCGACGACCTCCTGCGCTCAATGCGATGGGAAAGCGAAAAAAAGGCTCCCGAGGCTACGCAACTGCAGATTTTCCCCGAACTTTCCCCGCGAGAGCAGGCGATAGTCGAACTGCTCAAAGATTCCGACAACAGTCTACACATCAACGACATCTCGCAATCGCTCCAACAACCCATGTACAAGTTGATGAGCTCACTTGTCGACCTCGACATGAAAGGCGTGGTAATGACTCTACCCGGCTGCCGATACACATTAAAATAATCTAAACACTACATTTTCAACTATGAAACGTCTTTTTCTGATACTATTCGCGGCATCGACGCTCGGCATGATGGAAAATACCTTGCGTTTCGACCAATCGAAAGAAACGACTCAATCACTTACCATGCCATCAGGCGAAACGGTCACTTATAAAGCATGGGAAGGAATCTATTTCGTCACCAATATTGAGGATAGCGTCTACCAAACGCTCAATTTCTATTTCCCCGATGGCGCTGACCAAAACACACCCATCTTATTGCGAACTTACGTGGGTGGCTATATGGCATCGACGGCTAAGTCGCCAAGCGCCGACGATGCCACAGGTCGTGCTCTGCTCGAGGGATACGCGGTGTGTATCCCCGGCTCTCGTGGCTCCAACAGCACCGTCAAGCGTGGCGGCGGCACCATCTACACCGGACGCGCTCCGGCAGCATTGCTCGACCTGAAAGCTGCCGTACGCTACCTCAAATTTAACGACCAACTCATGCCCGGCGACGCCAACCGCATAATAAGCGATGGCACCAGTGCCGGAGGTGCTATGTCAGCGCTCCTCGGCGCCACCGGCAACCATCCGCTGTATCAGCCTTACCTGCAAGCGATGGGAGCCGCGCCGGCTACCGACGATATCTTCGCCGCTGTGTGCTACTGCCCAATCACCGACCTCGACTATGCCGACGCGGCCTACGAATGGCTCTACTTCAACGTTCGCAGCGAGGACGACTCACACGACACACTGTCTAAACTCTTAGCCTCGACCTATCTCTCGCGAATCAATGCCCTCAATATGCGCTCGATTTTCACCGGTGAACCGGTCAATCCAACCAATTATCGCGACTACGTAAAGCAATTCTTAATCAACTCGTTGCAACATGCCCAAGACGAAGGAACCGATTTGCCCGACTCTATCGGCATCGTGCGATTTGAACAACGATCAATGCCGTTTGCCGCAATGACAGATGGCAACCGACCGCCTGTCGACGGACGAGCCGCTCCCATGATGGGGCGTGGAGGACTAATGCAGTTCGCACCTCGCAAAAGCGAGTTTATTATCGACTTGAATCTCGATACTTATTTGCGATATGTCGCGTCCACTCAGCCGCTCAAGCAGGTACCCGCTTTCGATGCTTTGAACATCCTTGGCGGTGAGGCCAGTGCCGAGAACAATGTGTTTGGCGACGATAAAGGCAATCCTGCTAATTTCAGCCTTACCGTCACTCACGTCAACGGCACTGTTATCGATCAGGCGACTCAAAAGCGTGTACGACTATACAATCCAATGTGTTTCATCGACGATATGCAATCGTCAGTGGCTCCCAACTGGTACATTCGGCATGGTGCGCGCGACCGCGATACAGCTTTTACCGTATCAATCAATCTCGCTACCAAATTAAGTAATAGCGGACGTAATGTCGACTTTGCCTTGCCTTACAATCGCCCCCACAGTGGCGACTATAATCTCAACGACTTGTTTCGGTGGATTAAATCAATCGCTGAATGATTTGGCGGTGTCGGCCGCGTTTTGTAATTTTGCACCGAAAATTCAAGCATATTAATGTTAAATGAAGACTATCAAGGTAGATAATAGGATTTTAGATGTTTGCTCGGCAATGCGCGTGGGCGTGGTGGCGGCAACTGTGGTCAATAGTGAGACCGGTGACGAGCTATGGCACGAACTTGAACAAGCGGCTACCGACATCGCTTCGACCTATCAATTGCTGGAAATCAACCGACGACCGGCTATAGCCGCCGCGCGAAAGCTATATAAAGCCTTCGGTAAGGACCCGGGTCGGTATCGTGTGGCTAGCGAGGCGCTTTGCAGGCGCATCATTCGAGGTCTGGGCCTATATCGCACGACCACACTCATCGACCTTGTCAACCTCGTGTCAATCAAGAGCGGTTACCCCATCGGTGGCTTTGACGCCGACAAGATTGTTGGCGACACGCTCACTCTGGGCATTGGCGAGCCGGGTGAACAGTACAACGGCATTGGTCGAGGGGCGCTTAACATCGAAGGAATGCCGGTATATCGCGACGACCTCGGCGCTATGGCAACACCCACAAGCGATGAGGAGCGAATTAAGTTCACGCCAGCAACCCGTCACATTCAGCTCAACATCAACGCCTTCGACACCGAGATGCCGCTCGAGCGAACCATCGACTGGACAGTCGGGCTTCTCAGGAAATATGCCTCTGCAACCGATATTCAATCCCAAATATTCACTTTCTGACAATAAACAACTTATAATATGAGAGTTCTACAATTACTTGAAGATAGTATCAACGACCGATACATCGCCGATGTGGTCAAAACGCTTGAAAACGGTGGACTCATCATTTATCCCACCGACACCGTGTACGCGCTCGGGTGCGACGCGTTGAACAATACCGCCATAGAGCGCATTTGTTCGCTCAAAGCCATGAAGTCGGCCAAAACCAACCTCTCTATCATCTGTGAGAGCATCTCGCAGGTGACGGAATACGCCAAGGTCGACAACCGTCAGTTCAAGGTGCTGAAAAACAACCTTCCGGGTCCGTTTACCTTCATCTTGCCCGCTTTGTCCAGACTGCCAAAGGCCTTCAAGGGGCGCAAAACGGTAGGCATACGTATCCCAGACAACAAAATCGCCATCGCAATTGTAGAGGCGCTCGGTAGGCCAATCCTTACTACATCCATCCCCGGCGACGACGATGACTATCGTTGCGAGCCGGAGCTCATCGCCGAGCGTTTCCAAGCATCAGTCGATATCGTAATCGACAGCGGACGCGGACGGCTCGATCTCTCGACTATTGTCGACTGTACCGACGGCGACTTCGAAATCACCCGCCAGGGCAAAGGCGAGCTAGAATAAGACTATCAACAACAATTTCATAAACCTAACACTCAAACTACTATGTACGGTCCATTTCAACAAGATCTTACCGACGAGCTGCAAGCAATACGCGACGCCGGTCTCTACAAGGAGGAACGATTGATTACCACGGCGCAAAGGGCTGACATAAAGGTTAAGCCTGACGTTGATGTACTCAACTTCTGCGCTAACAATTACCTCGGTCTAAGCGACAATCCTCGACTCATCGAGGCCGCTACGGCTATGATGCAACATCACGGCTACGGAATGTCGAGCGTCCGTTTCATCTGCGGCACACAGGATATCCACAAGGAGCTCGAAGCCGCTATCAGCTACTATTTCCACACCGAGGACACAATCCTCTACGGCTCGTGCTTCGACGCCAATGGCGGACTGTTTGAGGCTCTGCTCACGGCCGACGATGCCATCATCAGCGATGCTCTCAACCACGCCTCGATTATCGACGGCGTACGCCTGTGCAAGGCGCAACGCTACCGTTATGCCAACGCCGACATGGACGAGCTAGAAGAGTGCCTCAAAAAGGCGCAAGCACAGCGTTTCCGCATCATTGCCACCGATGGTGTATTCTCAATGGACGGCAATGTAGCGCCTATGGATCGCATCGTCGAGCTCGCCGAGAAATACGACGCCATGGTGATGGTAGACGAGAGCCACTCGGCAGGCGTGGTAGGGCCTACCGGCCACGGCGTGGCCGAGCTCTACAACCTCTACGGCAAAATCGATGTCTTCACCGGCACGCTAGGCAAAGCCTTCGGCGGAGCCATGGGCGGGTTTACCACCGGGCGCAAGGAGATTATCGACATGCTGCGCCAGCGCTCTCGCCCATACCTGTTCAGCAACAGCGTGGCTCCCGGCATCGTAGGTGCCAGCCTCGAGATGTTCAAGATGCTCAAGGAGAGCAATGCCCTGCACGACAAGTTGGTTGACAATGTCAACTACTTCCGCGACAAGATGATGGCTGCCGGCTTCGACATCAAGCCCACA
>JAFVDY010000050.1 GCA_017478265.1 Muribaculaceae bacterium
ACATTACTGCGACTGCGAACGCGACTGTTCGACCACATGCAGACTCTTCCCGTTAACTTCTTCGACCGCCGAGCCCATGGCGACGTGATGTCGATCTATACCAACGACGTCGACTCGCTGCGGCAGATGATCAGCCAAAGCCTGCCCAACGTGTTCTCATCGTTCATCACCATCGCCGCCACGCTCACGAGCATGCTCGTGCTCAGCTGGCAACTCACCATAGTCACCATCCTACTCACCACAGTGATGATTTTCACCACCAAGCGCCTAAGCGCACTCTCGAGCAAATACTTCACCGCGCAACAGAACAACCTGGGTGCCGTCAACGGCTACGTTGAGGAAATGCTTACCGGACTCAAGGTGGTAAAAACGTTCAACTACGAGCAACGGGCAATCGAACGCTTCGAGCAACTCAACGAGCAGCTGCGACAAAGTGCCTGCGCTGCCAATCGCGTGAGCAACATTGTCATGCCCATCAACGGCAACCTTTCCAACCTGATATACGTGGCGTGCGCGGTAGCGGGCGGAGCCTTCGCACTTGGCTCCGGAGCCGAAGGTGCGCTGACAGTGGGCACACTGGTATCGTTCCTGACGCTTATCAAGAATTTCACCCAACCCGTGTCGCAGGTGAGCCAGCAGGTCAACAGCGTGGTGGGGGCGCTGGCGGGCGCGCAACGGGTGTTTGAGGTGATGGACAGTCCGAGCGAGGGCGACGGCGAAAACCTTGAGCAAATGGTGACGCTGGTCGACGCCACGCTCAACGATGACGGCTCGCTCGCCGAGGCCGACGGCCGTACCGGCGTCTGGGCGTGGAAAGTGCCGAACGACGACGGCTCCTTCACGCTCCGCCGACAGAAGGGGGAGGTGGACTTCTCGCACGTCGACTTCGCCTACGTGCCGGGCAAAACGGTATTGTTCGACATCGACCTCGACACCGACGCCGGAATGAAGGTGGCGCTCGTGGGGGGTACCGGAGCCGGGAAAACCACCATCACCAACCTTATCAACCGCTTCTACGAGATACAAAGCGGCGAAATACTTTACGACGGCATCGACATCACACGAATCGACCGCCGACACCTGCGACGGAGCCTCGGCATCGTGCTGCAAGAGACGCACCTCTTCACCGGAACCGTCTACGACAACATTGCCTACGGACGACTCGACGCCGGACTCGACGACTGCATAGCGGCGGCAAAGATGGTGCACGCCCACGACTTTATCTGCCGCCTGCCGCACGGCTATTTCACTATGCTGCAAGGCGACGGCGGCAATCTGAGCCAGGGCGAGCGCCAGCTCATAGCCATCGCCCGGGCAGCTGTGGCCAACCCGCCCGCGCTCATCCTCGACGAGGCCACCTCAAGCATCGACACGCACACCGAACGACTCATCCAGCAGGGTATGGACTCGCTGATGGCGGGACGCAGCTCGTTCGTAATCGCGCATCGGCTCAGCACCATCCGCAACAGCGACATGATCGTGGTAATGGACCACGGACGTATAATCGAACGCGGCACCCATCAACAGCTCCTCGCACTCGGCGGACAATACCACCGCCTCTACAACGTCTGACCCACCCCCTAAAAAACTGCCGGTGGGACACTGGTCACGGATGCGACACACGCCATGGCGCGCCCCAATCTTTTTTCCATTGAATTTCAATGGATTATAGCTCCCAGACGAGGAACCGGGCGAAACTTACTCTACGGTGACCGATTTGGCCAAGTTGCGCGGCTGATCCACGTCGCAACCTTTAATCACGGCAATGTGATACGCGATGAGCTGAAGCGGTATCACCGTCAGTAGAGGCGTTAGGCACTCCTCGGTGCGAGGCACTTCTATCACGAAATCGGCAATCTTGCTTATCAACGCGTCGCCCTCGGTAACGATGGCTATGACGCGGCCTTTGCGGGCTTTGATTTCCTGTATATTGCTTACCACCTTCTCGTAGGTGCCGCACTGCGGGGCTACTACCACCACCGGCATTTCGCCGGATATGAGAGCGATGGGGCCGTGCTTCATCTCGGCCGCGGGATAGCCTTCGGCGTGGATATAGCTTATTTCCTTGAGCTTAAGCGCTCCTTCAAGCGCTACGGGAAAGTTGTAGCCACGGCCTAAGTAGATGAAGTTTTGAGCGTACATAAACATCTTGGCAAACTCGGCGATGCGCTTGTTCTGGCCGAGCACACACTCGATTTTGTCGGGTATCTGTCCCAACTCGCGCACTATCGCCAGGTATTTGTCAGGACTTAGTGTGCCTTTCTCGCGGCCTATACACAGGGCGAGCATCATCAGAGCCACTACCTGCGCGGTGAAGGCCTTGGTGGAGGCGACACCAATCTCCGGGCCGGCGTGGGTGTAGCATCCACTGTGGCTCACTCTCGGGATGGAGGCTCCCACCACGTTGCAAATGGAGAAGATGAAGGCTCCGCGCTCCTTGGCGAGCTGGATGGCGGCCAGAGTGTCGGCGGTCTCGCCCGATTGGGAGATGGCAATCACCACATCGTCCTTCTCGATGACGGGTTTGCGATAGCGGAACTCCGAGGAATACTCCACCTCAACGGGAATGCGGGCAAATTCCTCGATGGCGTACATCGCAATCAAACCGGCGTGCCAGCTGGTGCCGCATGCGGTGATGATAATGCGCTTGGCGTTAATCAGCCGCTCGCGATTGTCGATGAAACCCGAGAGGGAAATGTTGTTCTGCCTTACGTTGATGCGGCCGCGCATCGAGTCGGAGAGCGTGCGGGGCTGCTCGAATATCTCCTTAAGCATAAAATGGGGGTAGCCGCCTTTCTCCAGTTGCGAGAGCGACATCTCAAGACGCTTAATCGCGGGGGGCTTCTGCACGTTGCCTATTGTCACAATCTCAACGTCACGACCTCTGCTTATGGTCACCACCTCTTCGTCGTCGATGTAGATTACTTTGTCGGAGTACTCCACAATGGGGGTGGCATCCGAGGCGAGGAAGTATTCGCCCTCGCCTATTCCCACCACAAGGGGCGACCCTTTGCGAGCCGCTACCAGGGTGTCGGGGTGCTCTTGATCGAGTACCACGATGGCGTAGGCTCCCACTACTTGTTGCAGAGCCAACTGGACGGCCGTGCGAAGGTCGACTTGACGGTTAACTTGTGTGTATTCGATTAGCTGCACAAGCACCTCGGTGTCGGTTTCCGACTTAAAGGTGTAGCCTTCGTGCGTCAGTACGGCTTTGAGAACGGAGTAGTTCTCGATGATGCCGTTATGGATGATGGCCAAACGCTCACTCTCTGAGTAGTGGGGATGGGCGTTGGCGGTGTTGGGCTCGCCGTGGGTGGCCCAGCGGGTGTGGGCTATGCCGATATGGCCTGTGGTGTCCTTGTCGGTGGCGAATGATTCCAGCTCGGACACCTTGCCCTTGGCTTTGAACACGTTAAGCTTGCCGGTTTCGTTGATGAGCGCCACGCCGGCGCTGTCGTAGCCACGGTATTCGAGGCGATGCAAGCCTTTGATTAAGATGGGATAAGCGTCGCGCTCACCCACGTATCCTACAATTCCGCACATAGTAGTATGTTTTATCTGATTTGGGTTTAATGGTTTGAATTGCTTTCTGTCTACAGCCTCTTATATCAATGAATGAAGAGGAGCTCGCGGTATTTGGGTAGTGTCCACATCTGGTCGTCGACAATCAGCTCGAGGGCGTCGGCGTGGCTACGTATCTCGGCCATCAGGGGAAGCACGCTGTCGTGATAAGCGATGGCCTTGCTGCGCTCGTCGGGCTGACGGTTGGCCTTATGCCGGGCCTCAGTCATGCGACTCACGCTTTCATAGATAGCGCCTGAGTGGTGTTCTATCTGGCGAATTATGCTGTAGTCCATCTCGTTGAGGCTGGCGGTCTCGTCGGCGCTGAACACCTGCTTCACGGCCTGAACGTTCTGCAGCAGCATAGTCTGATAGCACTTGGCTGCCGGCAACACGTGATTCACAACCAGGTCGCCAAGCGCGCGGCTCTCAATCTGAATCTTCTTGGAGTAGGTGGCCCATTTCACTTCGCAACGGCTGTGGAGCTCCGACTCGCTCAGCACGCCCGTGGAGTGAAACATCTTCACTGTCTCGGGATTGAGATAGCGGTCGATGATTACCGGAACACTGGTCTCACAGTCGAGGCCGCGATCTTGAGCTTCGCGCTTCCACGCGTCGCTGTAGCCGTTACCGTCGAAGCGTATGGGCTTGCACGACACTATGTACTTCTTGATGATGTCGAAGAGAACACGCTCCTTGGGCTCGCCCTTGCTGATGCGAGCGTCCACTTCAGCTTTGAAGAGCGAAAGCTGCTCGGCCACTGCGGCATTGAGCGCGAGCATAGCCGCGCCGCAGTTGGCGCTCGATCCTACGGCGCGAAATTCAAATCGGTTGCCGGTGAAGGCGAAGGGCGACGTACGGTTGCGGTCGGTATTGTCGAGCAGAATCTCGGGTATATTGCCAACACCGAGCTTCATCTCTTTCTTGGCGTTGATAATCACTCCTTTATCGGCCGAGGTGTTCTCAAGCTTGTCGAGCACCTCCGTTATCTGCTTGCCTAAGAACACTGAGATGATGGCGGGAGGGGCTTCGTTGGCGCCGAGCCGATGCTCGTTGGTGGCGCTCACTATCGACGCCTTTAGCAGCCCGTTGTGGCGATGAACGGCCATCAACACGTTCACAAGGAAAGTGATAAACTGCAAATTCTGATAGGGATTCTTGCCGGGGGCGAGCAGGTTGGTGCCGGTGTTGGTCTGAAGCGACCAGTTGCAGTGCTTGCCGCTGCCGTTTACTCCGGCAAAGGGCTTCTCGTGGAGCAACACGCGGAAGTGGTGCTGCTGAGCCACACGCTCCATAATCGACATAATCAGGAGGTTGTGATCGATGGCAAGGTTAATGTCTTCGTAGATGGGCGCCATCTCAAATTGGTTGGGAGCCACCTCGTTGTGGCGGGTGCGAACAGGAATGCCGGCCTTGAGCGCTTCGTGTTCGAGGTGACGCATAAATGCCAACACGCGCTCCGGGATAGCGCCGAAGTAGTGGTCTTCAAGCTGCTGATTCTTGGCGCTCTCGTGACCCATAAGGGTGCGCCCGGTAAGCATCAGGTCGGGGCGGGCGTGGTATAGGGCCTCGTCCACGAGGAAATACTCTTGCTCCCAACCGAGGTTGATTCGCACCTTCTTCACCTGCTTGTCGAATAGTGAGCACACCTCGCGAGCGGCACGGCTGAGGGCTACGGTGGAGCGGATAAGGGGGGTCTTGTAGTCCAGGGCTTCGCCGGTGTAGGCCACAAACACGGTGGGTATACACATGGTGTCGCCTATCAGAAAAACGGGGCTGGAGGGGTCCCAGGCCGAGTAGCCACGGGCCTCGAAGGTGTTGCGGATGCCGCCGCTCGGGAACGACGACGCGTCGGGCTCTTGCTGGTACAGACTCTCGCCGCTGAACTCCTCCACAAGTGAGCCGTCCTTGAGCGTAAAGAATGCGTCGTGTTTCTCGGCGGTGCCGCCGGTCAGAGGCTGAAACCAGTGGGTGTAGTGGGTCGCGCCGTGTTCGATGGCCCACTTGCGAATGCCGATGGCTACACTGCCGGCAATCTCGCGATGAATCGTGCGACCATTGTCTACATCGTCGAATAGGATGTCGAGAACGGTGGGCGAGATATACTCTTTCATCCGCTCGCGCGTGAACACGTTGATCGCATAGTAATCTTTCACTTTTCCCGCGGGAGCCTCAACATTTACAACACGACGCTCCATCGCCAGCTTAATCGAATCAAATCGGATATTACTCATATTTTTTAGGCTGTTTATTGTTTTTAATCGGATTAAAACTAAAAATACGCCGCAAAATTAGACTCTCCCCGAGAATCACGCAAGCAATATCGAATTTTTAATCGCTTCTTCCACATGCAATCCTTTACACACCTACCGTCACAGAGCTGGCAATATCGCGTTCCACTTAGCTTTTTAATCCCTACCGGGTCATTAGGTCTTATGTCAGAACAGATTGTATTTTCAGCGGATTGCCGCGAGTCTCTCGAACACCCGGTGTCCAACTAAACAAAATTCGTGATATTTCGTGTTATTCGTCGACAACAATAAAAAAGTTGTTCAAGTTGTTTGTTTTATACTACTCGCAAAACGAGAAACGAGAAACGAGAACAAACTTTTTTCGACGATTTTGCCGCGGTTTTGCGGAAAAGTGTTACTTTTGTGGTCGGTTTAGACCCAACATTGCAACAAACAGACATAACTATGAAGAAAATACTTATTGCTTTAGCATTGATTATGAGCGTTTTAGCTACTCAGGCCGAAGTCCTTCCGCGACCGCAGTTCACCGGTGGTATGCCACTGATGGACGCCATGCGACTGCGCTTGTCGAGCCGCGATATCGACCCGAAATCCTCCGTCACCCGACAGGAACTCAGCAATCTGCTGTGGGCCGCTTGGGGTATAACCCACGACGATAAGCACACCGTGGCTACAGCCATGAACCGACAAGAGCTTATTCTTTACGTCATTACTCCAACCGAGGTCAGCCGCTACAACCCCGATAGCAATACGCTCACCGTTGTCAACACCGGCGACTTCCGAGCCGACTGCGCTCGGCAGGACTTCGCCGTAACGGCTCCACTCAACATCGCCCTCGTGGTCGATACCGCTAAACAGGACCGGCCCGAATTTCAAGCGTATACCGCCGGAGCCGCTTCGCAGAATATGTATCTCTACTGCGCGGCGGTCGGACTCAAAACCGTAGTAAGAGCTATGCTCGACCACCCCGCGCTCGCCACGGCTCTTAAGTTGCCTGCCAACGAGCGTGTGCTCTACGTGCAGACCATCGGTCGGTAATCCGTTAACTCTTACGATGGACAAGAAGAAAAAGGCTTTTATTCTTTTGGCTCTGGTAATGGCGCTCGCTTTGGGCGTCAAGGCATGTACCATGCATGGAGCCGATAAACAACAAACTACCGCCGGCGACGTTAGTAGCACCTCCGCCTACGATCCCTCGCTTGTGCGGCAGCAGCAACACGAC
>JAFVDY010000007.1 GCA_017478265.1 Muribaculaceae bacterium
ATGACCATAGCCATCAGGTTGTCGGTGGCATTGTCATCGGTGGGCTTGATGCGGCGCGGAGCGTTGGTGGTGCCATTGTCACACGGTTCGTAGAGCCCGATTGCAGCCACGATGGCGTATTTCCCACCGACGGTCATGTTGGCGTACTCAGCATTGACAAGCTCAATAGATAGGCCGCGGTCGTAGCCATTGTTGGCGCATAGCATGTACATGTCGTCCTCGTAGTACCAACCCTCAAGTGCCACCACCTGGCAGGGCTTGGGCATCGGGCTGAAACCCTCGGAGAGCGAATAGCTGGCGATGTTGGGTACTTGTGGGGCATCTGAGTTGAACGTGACCCAGCTGTCGATGTTGATGGTGGGCCAAGTGCCTTTGCCGCTGAAGCCATTGGTGATGGTCTGAGTGAGGTCCACGCAATATCCCGGTTGCAATTCGTCGGCGTTGTACACGTTGTCGAGGCATATCCAATCGGTTCCGTTGGTCACGAACACCTGACCCTGGTATATGGCAGCTACAAAAAGCTCGTCCTCTATGGTGCCGCTCACCCCCTCGAGTGCGTCGGCCAATGTGATGAAGCCAAGTCCCACCACAGAGAGCTTAAGGTTGTCACCGTCTTGGGCGAGGACAAACTTGTAGTTACCGCTGGAGTTGATGATGAAGTTGGAACCCGATTCACCTTTTGTTAAGGGTATATCGGTGCACCAGTCGTTGTGGATTTCGTAGGTGTCGCCGTTGCCCTGGGTATCGCCGCCGTACCAGTTGCCCTCGTGGTCAAGGAACTTGAAGTTGTTGTGTTCATCGATGGCGCTTACGATGCTATAGGTGCCGTCGCCATTCTTGGTCATGGGCTCGGGCTTCCACTCGTTGAAGTCTCCTGCCATATAGTAGCCCTCGGTGGGGAAGCCCGTGACGAAGAGCATGTTGTCGCTGATGGTGAGCGTGTATTGCGATGGCAGCACGACATTGAAATTTTTCTTGTCGCTATTGGATGTGATAGCCACGTTGTTGCCGTTCGCTGTGAACGTGAAGCGCGGGTTGTCGCCACCCATGTTGGCGCCTATCCAGTTGCCATTGCGGTCCTTGATTATGAACTCGCCGCAGAACTCTTTGGTGAGCGTGATGGCACCATCGCGCTTGACGAAGGGCTCCATGTTGTTCTCGTCCCAGTCGTTGAAATCGCCTATGAGGTAATAGCCGGGTGCGGCATCGAACTCGCCCTCGATATTGAGGTTCATGAAGTTGGGCGAAACGGTGAACGAGAAGACCCCGTCACGGTCAAAGTATATGTCCTTGTTGTTCAGATTCAGGGCGATGTTGCCCAACGTCTGCTCGGTCACCCAGAACATATTGCCGTCGGCGCTGGCGCCGTACCAAGTGTCGGCCACGCTGCTCAGACTGCTGCGCTTCACCACTTGGAAACGATAGCCGGCGGGGATGCTGGTCTCGCCGAGGACGTAGTTGCCCGTGGCTTCGTCTTTCACGAGCTGGAAGTTGAGCTCGTTACCCTCCCATTGGTCGTCGGTGGCACCGATGAGCCATGCGCTGATGGTCTCGACGGGCCATCCGCTCACGGTGAGTTCGCCGTTGACAATGGTGAGCGTGTATTCGCTTTCGTCCTTGACGTAGATGTTCTTCTTGTTTGCTGCCTGCAGGTCAGAGAAGAGCATCACGCTGGGCCAGTCCTCATGCAGCCAGTAGTGTTCCTCGTCGGTCGCGCCGCCCAACTCGTTGCCATATTCGTCCACAATGAGGAACTCGCCGCTGAAGGTGTGGGTGAGCGTCGAAACTCCATCCTGGTTGGTGAATGGCACCTTATTGTTGCAGTCCCAATTGTTGAAGTCGCCAATCAGGAAGTATTCGGTCGCGGGAGTATAGATGCCGTAGATTTTCACCTCGCTGAAGTCGGGCGCCACCGAGATGGTAAACTTGCCGTTGTCGGTGAACTTGAAGTCGTCACCCAGCATGGGCATCAAGTCGTACTCGTCGCCGCCCTCGGGAATTTCAATGAGGCCGGTGCCTGTCGTGCCGCCATACCACACGTCATCGACGCTGCTCAGGCTGCTATGCTTGAGCACCTGGCAGTCGAAACCGGCGGGAATGGGTATGTTGGCCGCGGTGTAGAAACCCGTATTCTCGTCTTGCGTGAGCGGGATAACAGTGGCGTTGCTCATGTCCCAGCCCGGCTTGGTAGATCCGACGAGGCTGGCAGTCACGACTTCCACGGGCCAATTACTCACTGTGAGCACGTTGTCGTCGGTAACGACGAAAGAGTAGCTGCCCTCGTTGGCCAGATATAGGTTTTTCTTGCCCTGGGCATCGGTAGCGAGGTTCACGGTGGGATTATCCTCGGCAATCGTGTAGTAATCCGTATTGGTGGCGGCGCCATAGTAGTTATAGTTCTCGTCCACAATCAGGAACTGGCCGCTCATGGCCTTGCCTTCGAGGTCCGGGTCAATGTCGAGTGTGAATTCGCCCACCCATGCTATGAATTGAGTCTCGCCCCAGTTGTTGAATTCGCCTGTGAGGAAGCGGGCTTCCTCAAAAGTCCCTTCGAAACCGAACTGGATGATGTCAATGTCGTCATAACTCAAGGTGAAAGAGAACGTACCTGTGTGACCGATGCGGAAATTCTTGATGTCTCGACCGATGTCGCATGTCACAACCGTACCCGGTGCCACGCTTTTGAGCAATGGCTCGTCATCGTTGGCGCAACCATACCACTCGTCATATTCATCGCCATTAAAGTTGATGTGCAGCTTCAGCTGGAATTCCGTGCCACCGTAAACCGTGTAGTCGTTGAGCCGCCACACGTCGTCGCTGCCTTTGACGAAGTCTTCGGTCATTTCGTTCCCGTAGGCGTCGGTGCCACAGAAGGTGATGTTAGTGACCGCCGGGGCCAGTGATTTGGCACCGGCCGCCATGCCAATTGTCGCAATGGCCATCAGCAGCAATAGTTTGTAAAATTTCTTAATCATAATCGTATAAGAGTTTGATGTGACCCGTTGGCAAAATTAAGCGAGCGCATACTTGATTCTGCCGATGGCACTATTATTAATTGGGTTTTAGTATGGTGCGACAGTAAAGGCGCCCTCTTTACTGATGGTTCTACCGAAAAACCGACAAGCTGCTTAGCTTATTTTGAGCATGTTCGTAATCTGCGAGAAATCATCGATTATCACCAGTATTCTAATACCAGTCATGATAGTTCATTGCATCCTCGTAGCCACTCATTATGGTTTTGTTTTACACCGCAAAGATAAACATTTTTTTTGAAGTATATTGATTTGATTGTAATTTTTTGTCTCTTTTGACAATATTGTCCTAAATAATTTTTTCAAAAAAACACAAAGGAAGTTGACTATAAAGTAAAAAATAACTACTTTCGTAGTGACAAGCAAATCACTTCAACTTCCCTTGACATGGCAAAGATAACACTTTTTTCTCAAGTAATCGGCAAATTGCCGAAAGAAATTATCAGAAAAATAATCAGGACAGCAGGCAAGGACAAGCACTGCAAGGGCTATGACACATGGAGCCAATTAGTTAGTATGGTGTTCTGCCAGTTCTCTACACTTTTGCGTTCATTCTCTTCATTTTATTTTGTTATCAGGCTTAATAAAACAACTAAACACTATTAACAGCCGTGCCGGCATAAAAGTCAGTATATCTCACACCCCCCTCAGTGGCAAGCACGAAGGAGGAAGTAGAGCAAGAGCAGGCCGAAAAGAATCAGGCTGAATGTAGAGCAACCGCACGAGAAAGAACGCATGGGCGGCTCACCGTTGTCGCTGTTGGTAGCATCCTGACGCATTTGTTCGATTGCCTGGTCGACGGCATCGCCGCGGCGGCGCCTCGTAGCGAAGGGAAGGTCCTCACGGTGCGGGATGAGTATGCGCCGGGGCGCTCCACCGTTGTAGGGGCCTACAATGCCGTTTTGCTCGAGCACCGTCATCAGTTTCATGGCCCGTTCGGCGGGTATGTCGAAGTAGCGTTGCAGCATGGGAAGGGTGATAGCGTTGCAAGTGCCGAGGTAGCGCACGGCGTCGTCGTAGAGTGTCGACACTTCCGGGTCGGCGATTGAGGGAGCCGACTGCGCGGCCGACTGTTCGGATTGTTGCGTGAAGTCGTTGTCAGTGACCTTATCGCTGAGAATATAGGCATAGCCGCCGTCTACCACCAGCCGCGAGGCGCAACCGGTACACACCACTCTGTTTCCCGCCATGTAGAGCGCGTGTTCGCTCATCTCGATGGCTCTGCCGCATTTAGGACACGTAAATTTCATCGTCGCTCGTTGCTTGTTTCTCCTACACTCGTTCTCTTGTACATTAAATAACGTTGGATCCGAGGAGGTAGTAGATTAAGAAGAATAGTAAGACGAATATGACTGTGGCTGTGAGGCAGCCGAGTGGCGATAGCCACCACGAGGGTTTATTATTGGCCGCGTTGGCCTTCCTGTTATTGTTGCGGTTGTTGCTCATCTTCTTAGTGGTTGGTTTATTGTTTGTTGACGATATTTTCGGTTTTGGTGCGGTAGTGGCTCTCGGTTGAGGTTGAGGTTGAGGTTGAGGCTGAAGCTGAGGCCTGTAGGGCGGCGGAGCGGATGTCAGCTTTGGGGGCGCAGGGTTGGGAACTGATGCCGCTTTCGCCGCGGCGGTGATAGCTTCGCCGCATCGGTTGCAGTAGTTGACGCCCGGTGGTAACTGTTCGCCGCAGTTGGGGCACTGCCGCGGTCGCAACTTCGGCACCCGCGGTGGTATGCGTGACACGTCCACTTTCACCGTGCCGAGGCACTGCGGGCACACCAATATCCCCTCAAGGTGACGCGCTTCCTGCTCTGTCACCTCGATTTCACGTCCGCATTTATCACAAACCACTCTCATTGCTCAGTACCCGTTTAATCGACGTTATAAAAGGACTGCTTTGCAACAACCAAATTACAACTCTAACAATTATTTTAAACTCAATCGTCAAACAAAAAAATAATTACATTACTCGTAATGGATGACGGCTTTGACGGTGATGTGCCATTTACCGCCTTCGTGCACGGCGCGTCCGGGGCGGTCGGTGACAATTCGCGTCTTGCCCTCAGAGGTTTGGATGGCGTCGCCCGAGCAAGCGCGCGTAAGGTTCTGCGTCGGCATCATCAGCGCGAGACGATGTACGTCGGGATTGTTGATAACGGTAAAGGTGCCGTTGATGCCATCGTCGGTAAAAAGGGTGAACAGCGAGTTGCCGGGCTGGAACGAGATTGCGGCATTGGCGAAGCAATCGTTGGCATCGGGCCGCGAGAGGTAGAACGTGCGCCGCACAGGTTTGGGGGCGGGCTTGGGCTCTTGCGGCTTGGGTTCGGTCGCGCGACCGATCGATGTGGTAATCACAGGCGCCTCGTAATGCGGCTCGTGAGAGCTTGCCTTCGGCGCTTCCTGCTGTTCGGTGGTGTCGTCAGATTGTTCATCATCAGCCGGTTGCGACTTCTTGCCGCGGCGTGAGCTAATCAGCGCCAGCACCGACAATAAAAGCGCCAGCACCGATACCGTAAGCGACACAAAATTGAAAATCATCTGGTTACGCGCGCCGTTATTCTCTGTTTTGGGCTCATCGAGTTGGATAGTAGGCTCGACCACCGTCTCGGGCTCGCCGGCGAGTTGCTCGGCACTGAGTTCGGTTGACGCTTGGGTCGATACCGAGGTCGCTGTCGAGGTCGACTCGACAGGCGCTACCGACTGCGCCGGCACCATTGCGATGCCTGCCAGCATAAGCAAAGCGGAAAGGAATATTCTCTTCATCATCACCATTTTTAGCGTTAATAACTCGCAAAGTAACAAAAAAATTCTCAAACCGCCAAAATAAACAAGTTTTTTCAAGTGTGTTTTCAAGTTGGCAAGTGCACAAGTGCGCAAGAGGACACAAAAAACGGGAAATTAGGGGAAATTTAGGGAAAATTTCCCCTAATTTGGACTGCGCAAAAAGTGTCAAGAACTCATCGCATCTGAACCCGTAAGCCTATCTGTTTATTGTCTTGATTTTGTTGTTTAAGGTTATGCTCCGGCCCCACCGATAGTGCGGCGGCTACCATGTGTGGGAATATCCTTTGGGCACTTTCAATTTTCAGAATATAGAAATTGAAGGTGGCAATATTGAAAAGCCAATAGATTTATCACATTACATCACCTTTAATGAATATGAAGACTGCTGCAGATGTGAAGAGTTAGCCATATTAAATGACTCCGGCTTATGCGATGCATGTCAAGATGAATTTGACAGATTTGTCAATTCCGATGATTAAATATAAGAAGATTTGAAGCAGAGAAGTAATCGGGCTTTTTTGTCGCATACCAACCGCTGTGAGGCGGTGGTTTACTCATCGGTATAGTGGGCGTTGCCGCTCACTATATTGTTGATTTTCTGGAAAAACTTCAGCTTTATTAAGCTCACGCAGATAGTTGCGAATAATTCTATGCGCTCTCATTTTTTCAAAAAAAGTTCGTCACTTTTGTTTGAAAAAATGAGAGGGGACTTCGCAAGAAGATTTAAACTCAAGTTATTTAGAAAGTTAAAACACTTTGGGGAAATTGTGCGGAATATCCTTAATTAGGTTGATTGTCAGGCGCACTTATGCATTGAACAATTGCTTTAAGTTGAGGCTCGTTTTCTAAAAGGTCAAATTCTTGAACTGTACCTAGATTGATAATTGAGTAACATCTCTCTAATCTGCTAATCATCGGAAGTAGTATTCCCTTATATTGTTGGACAAAATCGTTCAATTCTTCAATCTTGGCAGATTTTTAATGTGACGCAAATAAAGCCGAGGGGTGGTAGTTGCGCCCTCGGCTGGGTGGGATGAAATTGTTTACTGTGTTGTATGTTTTGCTAAGTAAGCGCAGGTGTCAATCTTATTCCTTTGAAAAGTTGACGGGGTAATTGAACCGTCTCACTATCACATTTATTGGCACCGCGGACAAATAGATTGTCAATGCTCAACTTTTAGCGAACAGCAATAATACAGGATTATTTGAACTTATATTTTTTGTATTTTCGTTTAAATTCAGCATTGGATTCTTTCAAGAAATGACGCAATGAACCAGAGAAGATAAAGAAGAATTTGTAGCAAAACATAGACAAATTTGGCACAATCATTATTGCTGTTTTTTCACTTTGATCATTACGTATGTTTGCAGGAGTACCTTTGATTACAATCGTACCGAAGGGATTAAAAATAGTTTTATACCATATTACTTTCTCAATTTCCATTATATTAAGAGTAGATACCAGAGTAGTCATACCGTGAAAATTCTTCATCTCTGATTTTAAACGTTTTGGATAGAAAATTAATCTTTCATCAACCTTAAGGATACGAGGAGCCCTGCCAAACCAGTTCTTGAAGAATAAGAAAGAAGCATGCCATGAACGACCTACAGCAGTATTAACATGATGCTCCTCCATCGCTTTTTTGATGGCAGAGACATTGGAACTAGAAAAAGAAAATTTTGGAATGATATTTTGCTCCCCATACACTTCAAATTTCTTGGTTAACAAGCCTTTTGATGACAGGAAAACGGAGATACGCTTGAATGGAAGATAGATCATTTCGTCACGACGTAAAGTCTTTCTGGTATAAACCAAGGCTTCATCAGTAATAGATAATTGATCAGGATGAATCCAGCGCCACAGATTGAAAGGATTAGCTATGACTGAAGACTGGTAGTTATCACCTTTAGAGGTTAGACGTGGGGCACGTTTACGGCACCATTCCCAAAATTCATTAATTACAGATTTTGATATGCTATTGATATTTATCTGTCGATGATAACCGCAATACAAACCATTTGCTCTTAGGAACGGTTTTTTCTCTAAAAAGAATGCCATGTGGTGAATTGGAGTGCTGTCTATTTCTGAATCACAAAGTAAACTAGGCCTGACGTGTAGGGCCCAATCATCATCATAAGCCAAAAGCTGTTGATTGGGACTGAATTTCGATCCAACTTTAGCCGTATTCATTTCAATACTTGGCGAATCCTTTAAGAAAGACAAAATGCGTTCAATGTGCACATTTTTAAGACGTAACTGAATGGTATCTGTCTTCAGATACAAGTCCGCGTCATAGTCAACCTCTGTATCTTTAATAGAAGATTCTCCCACTTCAAGAGCCTCTGGCTCTTCATCTGGCTCAATACCTTCATTTGTATTATCTCCCAATTGCATGTATGTGAAGTCATCCTTGTCATCGCTTGAGAGTTCCTGTTCTGTAGTTGGCAAAGTCTCATATTTGTCTGAATGTGACAAATACAGCGTTTTCTTTCCCAAAATCTTCCCTGTATTCACAAAAAAGTGAAGATCTTTGTCAAAAATAACTTCACTATCTTCTTGAGCAATAAAACCTCTCCATCCGAAAGGAGAAAGTGAAATGGGAACTTGAAGTTTTCGGTGATGAAACTCTACTGAATGATCATCATATTGAATAATGTCTTTCAGTATCAAGCCTTTTGAAACTGTACATTTTTCCATAACCCATTAGCTTAATTAAAAAGTTAATAAAATGATGTTTAAAAAGTTTCGCATATCGCTGATTCCTAGTAATCTATTGGTGGATTATAGTACTCCCCAAAATCAGACCGGCGGATTTGATTTTTAAGACAACAAACAGCATGAGCCGTCGTCCTTTTCTTGGGTGAAAATGGTGGGGGCTCGATGCGCCGCCATTTTCGTGGCCAACAGCATAGCAATCGCCGTCGTCCTTTTCTTGGGCAGTGCAAAGATAGTTATTATATTCCATTCTGCAAAGCAAATTCATGATTTTCTTCATGCCGTCTGCCGATATCGCTTGATTGGTAGCTGATGCCCGATGCCCTGATGTGGCCGTGTGATGCTGAGTCCCCTAAGCATGTAGGGCATACGGAACTTGGCGACACAGCCTTTGCTCAGGCTTCTTGAACAGATTCTTTTTCTTCCTTTGATTCGTCCCATTTGCTTGAGATCTTGATTTTTTTAATTTTAGACAACGTCTCTTCGTCTCCATTCAATGTAAATCTGATTGAGGAACTCTGTTCCTCTTTTAGCGAGAATAAAGCTTCCAGGGCATCATCATCAGATACGACATCGGTTGGATCCGAGCCAATCACGTTTTCGTCTTCATCCATAAACTCAAGAATAAATGTAGGTTCAGAACTCCAACTTGCTTCAGTTGGTCCGCCTTCTTTAACTCTTTTAATCTCAATGTTGATTGAGACGTATTTGAACAAGCCTTCTTCCACAGTTGCTTTGTAGTTTTTATCAACAACCTCATAGTATTCTCCAAGAGGTCCACTGATATTTGTCGATACCACTCTGATACCGTCATCACCACTACAACCGGAAAGTCCAATCAAACAAGCAAAGAGAGCCAAGAGGACAGCATTGCTTAAAAAAGACTTCTTCATTGTTAGTTAGTTTTGTGAGTTCTTTATTTTTATTTAAGCGGACAGATGGAAAGAACTCGTTAACCCATCCAGTTCGCTCATTTCTTCAATGCAAAGTTGCAAACTTTTCAAGGAATAGAAATTATTCAAACTGGTTCAAGTTTAATGGAGATATAACTTGAACCAGTTTGAGCAGTTTTGAATCATTTTGAATCGAAATTATTTTGTGTTTAGTCGGTTTGAGTTTTCCGCCAAAGACGAAGCGGACTTCGACAGAAATTCTTTATTTAATTATAATGTCCGTGCACGGGAAGAATAAACAACAGATTAAACGAATGGGAGAAGTTCTGTCGCTGCATCTGACGAAGAACTAAGGGGTGGAGTTTTTCCGACACAGTTTTTGCGCCTTATCTGGGGGACGAAACGGGAAAAATTGGTTCAAAACGGTTCAAATTTCAATTATGGGCGATTTTTTTGCATTGCCATTTGCTGAGATGGGCAAAAGTTTGTGTTTTCGGTAGGAATAAGGTAATTGATTGATTTTTCAGAAGTGTATAAGGGTGGAGTGATATGAGCTTTCTATCGCGCGTTGCGCTGCAAGTTACGCAGCGTGACGCGCGTCGCCGCCGAGCCGGCCGTGAGGCGCCGGTATTGCGCCGGCGTGAGATTGAGTATGTCGGCACGCGTGAGCGAGAGGAACTCGCGGTGCGGCTCAAATTCGGGCACCGTCGTGGCTACGGCACCCGCGTTGTGGGGGCAACAACGCTGGCAGGCGTCGCAGCCGAGCACGCGCTCGCCCTTCACCGCGGCCACCCATTCGGGCAGTTGCTCGCCGCGATATTCTATCGTAAGGCATGACAGACAGCGGCGGCAATCAGCCGCGCCACAGCCGTCGAGGGCGCCGCTCGGGCAAGCGGCAAGGCAGCGGCGGCAAGCGCCGCAACTGTCGCGGCACGGTTCATCGGACTCCAATTCAAGCGTCGTCACCAAGCAGCCGAGCATGAAATATGAGCCTCGACCGGGCATAATGAGTTGATTATTCAAGCCTATGAACCCCAACCCGGCTTGCACCGCCCAATATCGCTCGCGTAGGGGCGCGGAGTCGACGAATGCCCGCGAGTGGTCTCCGGTGGTTTGCTCTATCCAAGCGGTGAGTTGCCACAAGCGTTTCTTGAGCACAAAATGATAGTCGTCGCCATAAGCGTAATAAGCCACCTGCGCTGACTCGGACGGTTGGCGCCATGCGGGGTAGTAGTTCATCGCCACCATCACAAGCGAGCGGGCGCCGTCGAGCAGCAGGCGCGGGTCGTCGCGCACGCCGCGGTTGCGTTCGGCCCACTCCAGACAGCCGTGGCGGCCTTGCTCGAGCCACAGCGAGTAGCGGGCTCGAGCCTCGGCGTCCACCACCTGAGCACGGGCTATACCACAAGCGGTGAAGCCAAGCTCCACCGCCCGTCGCTTGATATCGCTCGCGCTCAACATTGGCATAGCGTGGCTCGAAACAGCGGGTTATTGCTTAATGCGCCACAGACGCACACCGATTGTGGTCGATTTGCTTCCCGACAGATATTGGTGCAGCGGCTTAGCCTCGAGTTGCACCTGCTTGCCGCGCATCGAGGCGTCGAGCAGATAGATGTTGCACTTGTCGTCCTTGCTGATGATGCCAAGGTGGGAGATGTCGAGGCCGTCGATGTTGATCACGAGGCCCACCATATCACCATCGCGCAGCTCTTCGCGCACAGCCTTCGAAGCCAACTGCCCTTTGGGCAGATAAGGGAAACGGTGGTTGCGAAATCCCATCTCTACGCTTTTAATTTTGTTGAAAATAGAGTCGGACGCGAGCGAGGGGTAGCTGTCACGGTGGGTCGACATGAAGTCGATTGTTTTCACTTTGTATTTTGTACCCGAGAACTCGGGCGTGAGTTCCACTATATTGCCTCGCGCGGCGTTGTCGATGAGCCATTCGCTCATGTAGTGCAAGCGTGTGGCGTAGTCGCCCATCGTACCGTGGCGATAGCGCACGTTTTCGAGATAATGCGCATAGTCGCGCCACGAGAGTTGCCGGCTGAGTGTGGCGCGCGTGAGCGCGTATAGCGTCTCGACAAAGGTGGTGCAGTCGAGCTGGTGAATGTTAATCGTCAGTTGCTCGCTGTCGCCCTCAAGGGTGTGGGCCACGTAGGGCGTACCTATCAGCTGCTTGGCGTAGAACATCATCAGTTTGCCGCCGTCGCTCAGCCGGCTCTCGGCCCCGAGCTGGAGCAAGCTGTTGATAGCGGCCGTATCGCTATCGCAGTGAAAGCGCATTTGCTGAACCGAGGCCGCTTGCGCCGTAACGCCGCTACTGCCCGTTGCCGGTTTATTGCCACCGGCGCACGCGGTGAATATCATCACCGCCACCATTACAATCAATTTCCTCATAATCTTTACAGTAATCAGACATTGAAGCGAAAGACGACTATGTCGCCGTCCTGGAATACGTAGTCCTTGCCCTCGATGTGCATTTTGCCGGCCTCTTTGACGGCTGCCTCACTACCATAGTGGATGTAGTCTTCATATTTTATGATTTCGGCACGTATGAAGCCACGCTCAAAGTCGGAATGAATTACGCCGGCGCACTGCGGCGCTTTGCTACCCTTACGGAAGGTCCACGCACGTACCTCCTTCGGCCCGGCTGTGAGGAACGTCTCGAGGTTGAGCAACTTATAAGCGGCCTTGATAAGACGATTAACGCCACTCTCCTTGAGGCCAATTTCCTCAAGGAACATTTGTCGCTCCTCGTAGGTCTCGAGTTCGGCGATGTCGCTCTCGGTGGCCGCGGCCACTATAAGGATTTCCGCGTTCTCGTCCTTCACCGCCTCACGCACGGCGTCGACGTAGCTATTTCCATCTACGGCACTGGCGTCGTCGACGTTGCACACGTAAAGCACGGGCTTGTTGGTGAGCAGGAACAAATCGCGCGCAAAGCGTTCCTCGTCCTTATTCTCCAGCTCTACCGAGCGTGCGCTCTTGCCCGCGGCGAGCGCCTCCTGGTAACGCTTAAGCACTTCGTGTTGCATCTTTGCCTCGCGGTCGCCGGCGGCGGCCATCTTCGCCACCTTGCCAATTCGGCTCTCGATGGTCTCGAGGTCGCGCAACTGCAGCTCCATGTCGATCACTTCCTTGTCGCGCACAGGATCAACCGAGCCGTCCACGTGGGTGATATTGTCGTCGTCGAAGCAGCGCAGCACGTGTATTATCGCATCTGTTTCGCGTATGTTGGCGAGGAATTTGTTGCCTAAGCCTTCGCCGCGACTGGCGCCCTTGACGAGTCCGGCAATGTCGACAATCTCGACAGTGGTGGGTACGATTTTCGCCGGGTGCACAAGTTCGGCAAGCGCATTAAGTCGCTCGTCGGGCACGGTTATCACACCCACATTCGGCTCAATGGTGCAAAAGGGGAAATTGGCCGATTGCGCCTTAGCGTTCGACAGACAGTTAAACAAAGTCGACTTGCCCACGTTGGGTAGTCCTACTATACCACATTGTAATGCCATTGTTATCTAATCTTCAGTTCGTTACTATATTAATTATTCGTTTTCTGTTTTCCACTCTTTGATGGTGCGGGCATCAGGGTCAACCACCACGCCCACTTTCACCTTTTTCCGTTTATCGTTCCAGTAGGGAATCAGGTAGTCCCGCTCGTTGATTTGGGCCAAAGCGTCGTCCACCGTGGCCGAGCCGTCAATCTTCAGCTCGAGCACGTAGATGGTCTGGCGGTTTTTCAACACCACGTCGCAGCGCCCGCGAGCGGTCTTCACCTCGGTCAGGCACACGATGCCCAAGCAGTCGAAGATGATTTTCAACATCGTCTCGAAGTCGCGCTCTGTCTTGTTGCTCAAGTCGTAGGGCAACGCCGAGAGGTAGCTCTTCACAGCCTCGAGCGCCGTGTCGATGTCGTCGGCGAGAATGCTATTCAACACGGCCTGCAGCAGTCGTTGGTTCTCGCCGTCCGACGGATTGAGGTAAATCGGCATCAGAGTGTTGTACAAGCCCGAATACACCTCGCCGTTAGGGATGCCAAGCGTGTAGAGATTGGTTAGCCTCTTATAATCCTTGATCGTAAGGTAACCGCTCTGGAAAAGAATGGGGATTGCACTCTTCATGTTGTCGAACGGCTTGTCGAAACTGTTCTTGAAGATTGTGACATTTTCCAAATCGGTAAGTTGGAAATTGTACTTATTCAAGATTTTGATTAGCGCTGCGGGTGTTGCGC
>JAFVDY010000051.1 GCA_017478265.1 Muribaculaceae bacterium
CCAAATCGTAGTCTTCACGCGAAGGCTCACTGAACGTGGCCACATTGTTGCTCCAGTTGAAGGTCACATTGTTGTCGATAAATTCATCGGTGTAAAGCGCCAACTGATGATAATCGATCTTCTCCTCTCCGGTTCCCTCGCTACTGTCACAACTGATGGGCACTATATACCATGTCCCATCACTCGACATTGCCTCCATGGTGAAAGTAATGCTCACGTCTTCGCCTTCATGACCGGCATCCCAGACCACGCGGCAAGCGGGAAAAGAACCGGTAGGGGCAAATCCCGTTTTTCCGTTCTTTCCTGTTGTGGCAGTGTAATAGTCGTCATAGCTATTCTTACCATTGGTGATATGGAGGCCTAAATAGCCGTTGAACGGCGTGCCGGACACTTGTTTGAGGCCATGCAGGGTGACCGTCACCTCTTGCCCCGCGACTGCTTGCGCACAGTCCACCGTCACACCTCCCGCGGCGGCAAGCGACACAGGCGCGGCTCCCTCGTCCGGCTCAAGAAATATCGAGTATAACTCATTGATTGACGGATGCACCTCCCTGTCGCCGTACATAATGCCCATATCTTTGAGATTATAGTAGCCGTCACATTGGCCTCCCCAACCCCAATTCACATGGTAAAAGTCGTTGTCGTCAAGGCCGTCTACTATCACGGCATGCGAAAGGCCGTTTGAAATGCTGATAAGCAACGGACCTTTTGCCACGTACTCCTTAACGCCCTCCAGAGTTTTGATTTGAGTGGACTTGTAACCTGGAATTTGAAGGTAACCCGTCGGGACTCGGGTACTTGTGCCGCTTGTAGAGTAACTTGAACCCATCATCACTCCCAAGTCACGCATAAGAGTAGCCACAGCCATTCCTTCTTGACGGGTGTAAGGAACTTTGTAGGAATAATTGTCTCTCATCCTCTCCCAGTCGTAACTACGATAGTAACTGGCAGCAGGCCAGCTATAGTAGTTCATCACTTGTGCCGCAGCGGTAGGCACGCAACCGGTCACGTAATGCTCCGTTCTACCGTCGCTGGTGTAAGTGGGCGTGAACCAATTGTATGGCGCACCCTGATTCCATTGCGTGGTAAGGTGAGGTGCCACCACTACGTTGCCGGGCTCGGTGGGACCTAAATTGTCGGGCGAGACGCCTTTTGGGCCGTTTGATTTAGTAATGAGACCCTGCGACAGAATAAATTTTAACGCGCATGGTAGCGAGTCGGCACTGAAAGTGGCGTTCAACGAATAGCCAATCAAGGGAGCAACCGCATCGTCGGCGGCAATGACAGCGAAGCCTTTGCCGTTGTCGCGGGTGAACACATAGTATGGAATTTGTCCGTCAGCGCCTACTAATTGCGGTAGCACTACCGGTTTCACCGACGTGGCTTTACCGCGAATCAGTTTTTTCCCTTTTGGAGCCCGGTTGAACGACAGCACGCGCGACGCTATCGAGCGGGCGGAATCCTCGCTCACAGGTGCGGCATTCATCATCATTGTCATCGCCGCAACAAGCCAAATGCAGCAAATAAACCTTTTCATTTGTTTCATATATGGGAATTTTATAGATTGAGATAATCGTTATATATTCGTCAAAAAAATCACAATTCTTACTACGTTGTTGAAACGCCAGATTAAATAAACAGTTGTTTAAGTTGTTTTTATTTCGCGAGCTAATTCTTCTCACCGCGGTCGAGCTCGTAGAAGTAGCGATACAGCGGAGCCAGCATCAGCGCTTGATGCATTGTGCCGCTTCGCATCTCGGCCAACAACTGCTCGCGCGAGTACAGCTCGACGGTGATCTCCTCGGTGGGCTCGAGGTGTTGCATGTCGAGGCGCTCAACACCTGTGGCCACAAAGCAATGGGTGAGGTTGTTGCACGTACTCGGGTTTTGACCTACCACCATCAGCTCGCGCCATTCGCCGCCACCGTAGCCCGTCTCCTCGAGCAGCTCACGGCGTCCGGCCTGCTCGGGAGTCTCGCCCTCCTCCACCACGCCAGCACACAGCTCGGTCTCAACCGTGCCCAGCCCATAGCGATACTGGTGAATCATCACAAACCGGCCGTCGCCCGTGATGGCAATCACGTTCACCCAGCGCGGATATTCCAACACATAAAATTCGGGATTGACCACGCCCGTCGACGGATTTAGCACACGGTCGCGACGCGCCGTAAGCCACGGACGACGTATCAAATACTCGCTCTCGAGCGTCTCCCATTTCGCGATTTTTTTCATCTTATAAGTTTTAAGCCAAACGAGGCCGGATACCTTTCGCGTTACCCGACCTCGCTTTGTTTAATTTCGCCTCATCATGGAGTGAACGTCGACCAGTAGATGTCGTATGCCTCCTGCTGAGTGAGGAACGGCTCGGCGCCGTTCTCAGCCTTGAAGTCGCCCCACGTCTCACTGTTGACCAAAGTCGTGGTCACGAGCTTGTCGTCGCTCGGGCGATAGAACACAATCTGCTCCGTACCGGGCGTGCGCATATCGCCGAAACGCAGCATCAACACCTGCGCGCCGCCAAGCTGATGCTCGGTCACATCGCCTGCCAGGCGCTCCACCTGCGGCTTGAACGAGGCGTAGCCGCCGCGCTCCACAAACTCGCTGCTGTTCATCAAGTTGCGCATCAGCTGAGTGTTGTACTTCTTGCCGATGTTGGCGGTGAGCACGCCGCGGAAATCGAGGTTGGCTGCCGGTGCAACAGCTGTGGTTGCGGCACGTTTTCTCGACTGCTTTTTCGCTTTAACCTTGGCAAAAGCCACATCAGTGCCCGCAATCATCACCGCGAGACACATCGCAATCATCAAAATCTTCTTCATAGTCTCAATATTTATTTAAGTGGTTATAAATACGTAGTCTTTTCAGTAAATCACGACACGCCCACGCCGGGACGAACTGCCCCGTGCGGACCAATCACTACCAACCGGCCGTCGGCATCCTGCGCACTCAGCACCATGCCTTGCGACTCAACGCCTTTCAGCTTCTTCACCGGGAAGTTGGCGATAAAGCACACCTGCTTGCCCACCAGCTCGGCCGGCTCGTAGTATTTGGCGATGCCGCTCACTATGGTGCGACCCTTCATGCCGTCGTCGATGGTGAGCTTGAGCAGCTTGTCGGCCTTCTTCACCTTCTCACACGCAGTCACGGTGCCCACGCGGATGTCGAGCTTCGCGAAGTCGTCGTAGCCGCATTCCGCGCCCACAGCCTTCGGCGTGAAGTTGTTGAGTATGTTCTCGCGCTCTATCTTCTTCAAGCGCTCCACTTGAGCCTCCACCACGCTGTCGTCAATCTTCTCAAACAGCAGCACGGGCTTCTCAATCTTTGCGCCGGCGGCCAGGATGTCGGTATCGCCAAGCTTATCCCATTGCACATCGCCCATGCCGAGCATCGAGCGCAACTTACGCGCGCTGAACGGCAGGAACGGCTCGAAAGCGATAGCGAGGTTGGCCGCGATTTGCAGCGCCAGGTTCATGATGGTCTCCACGCGCGCCATATCGGTCTTGGCCAGTTTCCACGGCTCGGTGTCGGCAAGATATTTGTTGCCGATGCGGGCCAGGTTCATCGCGTCCTTGAGCGCCTCGCGGAAGTGGAACGTCTCAATATTCTGCCCCAGCGTCTCCTTAACGTCCTTAAACTCGGCCATCGCCTGGCGGTCGACTTCGGTCAGCTCGCCGGCCGCGGGTATCACGCCGTCGAAATATTTATGCGTGAGCACCATCGCGCGGTTCACGAAGTTGCCCAGTATGGCCACCAGTTCATTGTTGTTGCGGGCTTGGAAGTCGGCCCACGTGAAGTCGTTGTCCTTTGCCTCGGGAGCGTTGGCGGTGAGCACATAGCGCAGCACATCCTCCTTGCCGGGGAATTGCTCGAGATACTCGTTGAGCCATACCGCCCAGTTCTTGCTGGTCGAGATTTTCTTGCCCTCAAGGTTGAGAAACTCGTTGGCGGGCACGTTCACCGGTAGCTGATAACTTCCCTCGGCCATTAGCATCGCCGGGAATATCAGGCAGTGGAACACGATATTGTCCTTGCCGATAAAATGGATGATGCGGCTCTCCGGGTCTTTCCAGTATTTCTCCCAAGTGTCGGGAAGAAGCTCCTTCGTGTTACTGATATATCCGATTGGAGCGTCGAACCACACGTACAGCACCTTGCCCTCGGCACCCTCTATGGGCACCGGAATTCCCCAGTTGAGGTCGCGCGTGACGGCACGCGGCTGCAATCCGCCGTCGAGCCACGATTTGCACTGCCCGTAAACGTTCGGCTTCCACTCCTTATGCTCCTCCAGAATCCATTGACGCAACCGAGGCTCCCACTTGTCGAGAGGCATATACCAGTGTTTTGTCTCCTTGCGAACAGGCACATTGCCGGTTATCGCGCTATGAGGGTTGATAAGGTCGGTCGCGTTGAGCGACGTGCCGCAAGCCTCGCATTGGTCGCCGTAGGCGTTCTCGTTGCCGCAATGCGGACACGTGCCTATTATATAGCGGTCGGCGAGCCATTGGTCGGCCTCCTCATCGTAGAATTGCAAACTGGTCTTTTCCACAAACTCGCCTTTCTCATAAAGCGTGCGGAAGAACTCGGTTGCCGTTTGCCGATGTATGTCGCTCGTGGTGCGGCTATACACGTCAAACGAGATGCCCAACCCTTCCATCGACTCCTTGATAATCTTATGATAACGGTCAACGATGTCCTGAGGCGTGACGCCCTCTTTCTGCGCCTTAATCGTGATGGGTACGCCATGCTCGTCGCTGCCGCCCACCATTATCACGTCCTCGCCGCGTAGGCGAAGGTAGCGCGTGTAGATGTCGGCTGGTACATACACGCCAGCCAGGTGGCCGATGTGCACCGGACCGTTGGCGTAAGGCAAAGCTGTCGTCACCAGGGTTCTCTTATATTTCTTCTCCATTTATATCGTGTTTTTAGCGAATTTTTAATCAATTTATTTCCTCATATTTCGCGTCTTCTATCAGCGGCTCGTCGTCGACGGCCTCACTCGCCGCGCTGTTCGCGCCGGCATTGCCCGCGCCGGTGCCAGCCACTTCCTCGAAGTGGGCGTCCTCTGCCACATCTTTATTATAGCCGCGACTCTGGCGAGTGCCCTCGGCCGACGCCTGTTCGGCGGCGCGACGCATCGCGTCCTCCATCCTACTGCGGCTGTCGCGCACGGCACGGAAAAAACGCACAAACGGTGACAGTATCATCACCAAGAATACCACTACCAGTATTAATAATATCGTTCCCATCTTCTTATGCTTCTTTCTTCTCGGGGAAGATGATTGACAACAGCACGTAGTATATAATCAGATACGCAAGCCCGGCTATGCCGCTTATCGCGCAGAACACCACCGCGCCGGCCACGAGCAGATACTGTCTATAGTTCTCTTTCACGCTCAGCGAATGTATCTTAAGCGAGAATATGCGCAGCCCGCTTATCATCAGCCACGACAGCACTACTATCGACACTATCACCACCCACAGGGGCACAGCGGCGGTATGCTCGGCATAGAACGAGCAGAAACCGATCCAGAAAATGGCGTTGCCTGGGATCGGCAGACCGGTGAACGTTGTGGTTTGCTCGGTGTCCACGTTAAACCGGGCAAGGCGTAGCGCGCCGGCCACCGGGATGAGCAGCGTCAGGTAGCACCACGCGCTGTCGCCCAACACGCCTTGAAGCAGATTGAACAGTATCATCGCTGGTGCCAAACCGAAGCTCACGCAATCGCTCAGAGAGTCGAGCTCGGCGCCCAGCGGCGACACAGCATGCAGAAGCCGCGCCGCAAACCCGTCCAAATAGTCCATCAGCGCCGCGAACGCTATCATCAGCATCGCCATCTGGTAGCCTTGCAAGCCCCACGCGATCTCGTCGAACGACCTGAACGAGAAAATTATTGCCATCACGCCCCCAACAAGGTTGAGGCATGTGATGGCATTCGGAATATTGTTCTTGATTTTTGTAAACATATTTATCCTATTATGGCATAGAGATTTAAAAACAACATACTATACGGCGTCAACTTTCTACTTCAGACGCGCAATCTCGGTCACGCCGCCTATGGTCTTATCGCCAAGTTTAACATTTACCTTTGTGCCGACAGGCAGATAGATGTCGACGCGCGAACCGAACTTGATAAAGCCGATAAAGTCGTCGATGTCGACTTGCTCGCCGGGCTCTACGTACGTCACTATGCGACGCGCGATCGCGCCGGCAATCTGGCGAACAAGCACCTCATCGCCGCCCTTGGTCTTGATAACCACAGCGCTGCGCTCGTTCTCCGTGCTCGACTTGGGAAGGTACGCGGCCATAAATCTTCCGTTATGATGCTTAACCTCGGTAACCTCGCCGGCTACGGGCACCCAATTGGCGTGAACATTGAATATCGACATGAACACCGACACCTGCAGCACCTTGCGATGCAGATATTCGTCCTCCATCACCTCCTCAAGCGCTACTACGGTGCCATCAACACTCGATACCACCACGCCGTCACGGTCGCCGGGAAAATGACGATGCGGCAACCTGAAAAAGTTCAACACCAGCAGGAACAATATAATGCTCACCACGAGCACCGAGGCCCAAACACCTACTGGCGCAAGCCATATCAGCACACCGTTTATCACCACCAATCCGGCAAGAATCAGAGCGATAATGTTTTGGCCTTCTCTATGTATCTTAACTTTCATTCAATCAATAAAATATCTCCCATCTTGCACGCCCTCGTGGCGAGCAAAACAGTCGTTTTAAGCCTATAAAATCCCGCAAATTTACAAAAAAATTCAAAAAACACAAAAAAATCCCCACTTTTCCTGCACTTTTCCTGCACACTCACCACTTTTTTATCAAATCAACGCACATCCTCCTATAGTCCTCATAGATCTCCTATATCTCCAACCACCGCCCCACACCTAAAATAATTGTTCCAAGTTGCTCCTTGGTTATTTCAGTTGTTTTTCTATACCGCCCGATAAGCCGACATACCGACAAGCCGCCGATATACTGCCTACCCCAAAAAACGACCTCTATCACAGACGATTAACCGCATGACGCAAAGCGGTAAGACGCGTCAGCAGGCCCTCCAGCCTATCAAGCGGAAGCATATTGGCGCCATCGCTCTTGGCGACTGCGGGATTTTGATGGGTCTCGAGGAAGATTCCGTCAACGCCCGTTGCTATCGCCGCACGGGCAATCGTCTCTATCAACTCGGGCTTACCACCGGTCACGCCGCTTGACTGGTTGGGTTGCTGGAGCGAGTGGGTAATATCCATAATCACCGGCGCGAACCTGCGCATAACGGGAATTCCCCTGAAATCCACCACCAGATCCTGATAGCCGAAGAACGTACCGCGGTCGGTAATCGTCACGTCGTTGTTACCGGCGTCGCGCACCTTCTGCACGGCGTGCTCCATCGACTCAGGCGACAGGAACTGGCCTTTCTTGATATTCACCATGCGACCGGTGCGGGCGGCCGACACAAGCAAATCGGTCTGACGGCACAGAAATGCCGGAATTTGCAGCACATCAACGTATTGCGCGGCCACAGCAGCCTCGGTGGGAGTGTGAATATCGGTCACGACGGGGATATGGTACGTGTCGCCAACCTTACGCAGTATTGCCAACGCCTTCTCGTCGCCGATGCCGGTGAACGAGTCGAGACGCGAACGGTTGGCCTTGCGATAGCTACCTTTAAACACGTACGGTATATTAAGCCGTGTGGTGATTTCCAACGCTTTCTCGGCTATCTCCATTGCCATCGCTTCGCCCTCTATCACACACGGCCCGGCAAGCAAAAAGAAGTTATTGTCGCTCGACGCTTGTAATCTCTCTATCAACATATTAATAATCTTTTATTAATAATAACCTGTTAAAACACATCTTACATCTTACATCTTACATCTTACATCGCTTCAGCGAGTGGCACGCCGCGCAAGCGTACACCGCCGCGGTCTCAGTCCGCAGCCGGCTTTCACCCAACGTCACCGGCCTAAAACCGGCATCGAGCGCTGCCGCCACCTCCTCAGGCGAGAAGTCGCCCTCGGGACCGATCATTATCAACGCCGGCTCACTCGGGTCGTACTCACGCGAGAAGTCCAGACGCTTATCGCGAGGCAACTCCGGGTCGCAGTACGCGAGGTATTTCTTGCCGCTAAACGGACGGCGAAGCACACTCTCAACCGGCGTCAACTCGTCGAGGTGCGGAAGCGTCGCCTTCAGCGACTGCTTCATGGCTGCCACGAGTATTTTATGCAGGCGCTCGGTTTTGAGCACACGCCGCTCACTATGCGCACACAGCAGTGGTGTGATGCCGTCGATGCCCATCTCGGTGCACTTCTCCGCCATCCACTCCAGCCGGTCGAGGTTCTTCGTCGGGGCGATGGCGATGTGGATGCCGGCGCCCCAATGCGGAGCTATGGTCTCCCTCGCCTCTATCTCCACCATCGCACGCTTGGCGTGAGCAAGCGTCAGCCGGCAGCGCAGCAGTGTTCCCTTGCCGTCCACCACCTCTATCTCGTCGCCCTCGCTCAGCCGTAGCACGCGGGTGGCGTGACGCGACTCGTCCTCGGGCAACGTCAGCGTTCGCTCTATATCCTCTGCGTAAAATCGATGCATCTCCAATTGTAATATCTTATTTTACAAACAGTTTCGCACGCACGTCCATAAATCAACCTATATCGGTCATTAGAGTTAAACCTTAGGCGAGGGCACAAACCTACAACCGCCAATGCCGCCGGAACGGCGGACCCTTTTAATAACCCCACCCTGCGCTCGCCGGCTCGCGTAGGGTGGGGTTGGCGACATTCATAGATACCGTCGCCCGACGGGCGACACCTATTTGTGCCTCTCTGTTGTCTCGTAATTCAACAACCTTTCCTCGGACTAATGACCGATTTTCCGGTTATTTCTTCAAGCGTGCGGCCTCCTCCTTACGGGGATCCTTGAAGATTAACATGAACGAAACGGCTACCACAAGCGCGTAAGTGGCAAAGATATACCACGACGTGCTCCAGCCGGCCATCACTGCCGTGGGCTCGGTCTGCGAGTTTACGAAGTGGTTGACTACCGCCTGAGCCGATAGGGTGCCGATGGTGGCGCCGATTCCGTTGGTCATAATCATAAACAGGCCTTGAGCTGAACTGCGTATCGACTCGTCGGTCTGCTGATCGACATACAGCGCGCCGGAGATATTGAAGAAGTCGAAGGCGACACCATACACGATGCACGACAGGAAGAACAGGATTACGCCGGGCATACCGGGGTTACCCAAGCCGAAGAAGCCGAAACGGAACACCCACGCGAACATCGCTATCAACATCACATTCTTGATGCCGAATCGCTTCATGCAGAATGGAATGAGTAGGATACACAGGGTCTCGCTGATCTGAGAAATCGAAATCAGAGCATTGGCGTGCTGGGCGGCAAAGGTATCGGCAAATTCCTCAATTCCGCCGAAGGCCGACAGGAACGGGTTCGCGAAGCCGTTGGTGATTTGAAGCGATACGCCAAGCAACATCGAGAAGATGAAGAAGATGGCCATCTTCTTTTGTTTGAACAGTGTGAACGCGCGCAGGCCGAAGATGTCGACAAGCGAGTTGCTGCCGGCATTTTTGTTCACAGGGCAGTTGGGCATAGTCAGTGCGTAGAGCATGAGCACCAGGCTCAGGCCGCCGGAGATGACGAATTGCCACGGAGTATGCTGCAAACCGGTGAAGTCAACCGTGAGCATGGCGCAGATGAAGCCCACTGTGCCGAACACGCGGATAGGCGGGAAGTCCTTCACAGTGTCCATGCCGGCTTTCGTCAACGCGTTGAACGCTACCGAGTTGGCAAGACCAATCGTCGGCATGAAGAAGCCTACGCTGATGGCGTAGAGCGTGAACAGCGGACCGAATTGAACGGCATCGCCAGCCCCTATGGCATAACTGCCCGCGGCTATCATGAAGCCGCCGGCAAGCAGGTGCGCGAGGCTCAACACTTTTTGAGCCGGAATCCAGCGGTCGGCTATGATGCCAAGCAACGCGGGCATAAACAGCGATACGATGCCTTGCACGGCATAAAACCAACCGATGTTCTCGGCGAGGCCGTGAGTGGCCAGATAGCCGCCCATCGACGTTAAATACGACCCCCAGACGGCAAACTCTAGGAAGTTGAGTAGAATCAGTCTGATTTTCAGATTCATATTAATTCTGTTATTTGAGGTTATTAATTAGTTTGTTTCAAAAAATAGTTGATTTATATCGTCTGAAAAATTGTGCAAATTTAGTGATTTTTTCGCAATCTCCCAACTTTTATGGCTAAAATTCGTCTTTTTCTATCAAATTATTAAGTTTCTAAAGTAGACAATATTAATTTGTTAAATTCGCCTAATTTGTTAAATTTGTAGTTTAAAAAACCTAACTCTCGTACTCTCGTCCACATGTACAATGATTTACTAAAATAAAAAAGTTGTTACAAGTTGTTTATTAGTTGTTTTTAAGTTGTTGTTTTATATCGTCGGCGACTCACTAAACTTTAGCTAAATCAAATAGGTATAGCCATACAGGCCGCTGCGATAGTTGCGCACGAACTCGTTGCCCTCATCGGACGTAATCTTGCCGGCGCGGACGCTCTCAGCTACCCACGACTCCACGTTTCTCACCAGTTCCTTCGGGCTGAACTGCACGTAGTCAAGCACCTCGGCCACGGTCTCGCCGTCTATCACCTGGTCAATCTCATAGTGATCCTTATACACATCGATGTGAACGGCGTTCGTGTCGCCGAACAGATTGTGCATATCGCCCAATATCTCCTGATAGGCACCCACAAGGAACACACCTATATAGTAATGCTCTCCTTCCTTCAAGCGATGCACGGGCAGGGCGTGAGAGATACCCTGGGTCGAGATAAAGTTGCTGATCTTGCCGTCGCTGTCGCACGTGATGTCTTGGAGCGTCGCCATGCGGTCGGGACGCTCGTTCAGTCGGCCGATGGGTACCGTGGGGAACACTTGGTCGATTGCCCACGAGTCGGGTAGCGACTGGAAAAGCGAGAAGTTGCAGAAGTATTTCTCGGGAAGCATCTTGGCTACGCTACGCAACTCCTGCGGAGCGTGCTTCATCTCGCTCGCAATCAGATTTACCTCGCGCGCGACGGTCCAAAACAGCTTCTCCACAAGCGCTCTCGTGCGCAGATCTATCAAGCCAAGGCTGAAACGGTCCAACGCCTCCTCGCGTATCTGAAGCGCGTCGTGCCAGTCCTCAAGCAGGCGGGCCTGATTGATTTTGTCCCAAATCTCATACAGGTCGGTCACCAGCTCGTTCTCGTCGTCGCGCAATGTGTCGTGGGCATCGTCCCACTCCGGCAGACGGGCGGTTTCGAGCACTTCCATTATCAGCACACTGTGGTGCGCCGTGAGCGAACGACCGCTTTCGGTGATGATGTTCGGATGCTTTAGCTCATTCTTGTTGCAAGCGTCCACAAGCTGATAAATCGAGTCGTTCACATACTCCTGTATCGAGTAGTTCATCGAGTGCTCACTCGCGCTGTTGCGAGTGCCGTCATAGTCCACGCCCAAGCCGCCGCCTATATCGATAAAGTCGATGTCAAAGCCCATACGGCATAGCTGAACATAGAACTGGCACGCCTCGCGCAGAGCGTTCTTGATACGGCGAATCTTGGTAATCTGGCTACCGATATGGAAATGTATCAGCTGCAGACAGTCGGTCAGCTTATGCTCTTGCAGATATTCAATCGCAGTCTGAAGCTCGCTGGTGTTCAACCCGAACTTGCTACGGTCACCACCGCTCTCCTCCCATTTGCCGCTTCCGCTCGACGAGAGCTTGATACGTATGCCGATGCTCGGACGGATGTTCAATCGGGTAGCAACGTCGCTTATCAGCTTCAACTCGTTCAGCTTCTCTACCACCAGGAATATCCTACGGCCCATCTTCTGAGCAAGCAGGGCAAGCTCAACATAACTCTCGTCCTTATATCCGTTGCATATTATGATGGAGTTGTTGTTCACCCCATTGTCGTTCATCGCAAGCACGGCGTGCAGCTCGGGCTTCGAGCCGGCCTCAAGACCGATATTGAACTTCTTGCCGTGGCCCACTATCTCCTCCACCACTTGGCGCATCTGGTTCACCTTTATCGGGTAGATGATAAAGTTTTTGGCTTTGTAGTCGTATTCTTTCGCGGCTTTCTTGAAACACGACGAGATTTTTTCAATCCTGTTGTCGAGAATATCGGGAAATCTTAGCAGTATAGGCGCCGTGATATTGCGCTGCTGCAATTCCTCCATCACGTCGATTAGGTCGACGCTGCAATACGACTGTTTTGGGGTCACCGTAATGTGCCCTTTCTCGTTGATAGAGAAATACTTGCCGCCCCAGCCCTTGATATTGTAGAGCTCGGCGCTGTCGTCTATTCGCCATTTGCTGATAGTACTCATCGTCCTTACTGTTAACCGTAAAACTTATGTTACAAACCGCAAAGATACTACTTTTTTATGAAAAACTCAAACTTTCACATTTTTTGTTGCCAGATCACTCAATACCTCTCCCCTCCTACACAATACCAACACACGCAAATGTAGTTGCGCCAACATAATCAACCCACTATCTTTGTCCCATCTTTCCATAATAATATTTTTTTTCTTTTTTTGAGTTAATTCACCGAGTTTACTAATTCCTAATTTCTAATTTAAAAAATGTCCCACCCCGCGATGAACTGCACCCCAAAAGTTAGACACAAAACTTTTGAGGTGCAGTTTTGTATATGAAGTACACGTTTGAAGAAAAGCTTAGAATTGTAACGTTAGTCAAATCAGGTTATCCTCTTAAGCGGTTATGTAAAGAGCGCCGCTTGGACCATCATGTGGTAGGTATCTGGCGTGCCCGATATGAGTTGCATGGAGCGGATGGTTTGCGTTTTGGGACAAGAGCTTATGGTTACGCCGCAGAAAAAAAAGAGGAAATAGTACGGGCACATCTTGAAAAAGATGTATCTTTGCCGGTGCTAAGCATCAGATATGACGTGAATTGCTCAACCATAAAAGTTTGGGTGAGAAAAGTTCGTCAGTTTGGATACAGCGTATTGTATAGGCAAAAGAAACGAGGGCGAGCGCCCAAAGATCCGATGGCAAGACCGAAGAAGAGAGAACCACAGACTGAACTAGAGAAGCTTCAGGCGGAGAATCTCCGTTTGAGGGCGGAAAACGCGTTGCTAAAAAAAGTGAAGGCCTTAGTCGAGGAACAGCAAGCCCGAGCACGGCTCAATGGGCAAAAGCCATCGACGAACTAAGGTCGGCATATCCGCTTGACTTACTTTTAAAGTTGAGAAAGATGGCTCGTTCCGTGTTCTATTATCATTTGAAGCGGCTAAAGGCTGCGGACAAGTATGCTCAAGAAAAAGAGATGATAAAATCGATTTTCCATGAGCATAAAGGTCGTTACGGCTATCGCCGTGTCACAGCGGAAATGCGCAATAGAGGGTTCGTTATCAATCACAAGACGGTGCAGCGTCTGATGGGCGAGATGTGTCTTAAGAGTAAGATACGCCAAGTGCGTTATCGTTCGTACAAGGGAGAAGTAGGCAAGATTGCTCCCAACATTATCGCAAGGGACTTTGCGGCCGATGCGCCCAACCGCAAATGGGCAACCGATGTGACACAAATAAACATCGGTGCGACAAAGTTGTATTTGTCTCCGATATTGGA
>JAFVDY010000052.1 GCA_017478265.1 Muribaculaceae bacterium
ACGCATGTTACACAAAGACAACTTGACCTCGTACAGTATCAGATAAATGACAGACCAAGAAAAAAATTAAACTTTTCTAAACCAAAAGTTGAGTTTTATAAGAATATTATGTAATTTTGCGCTTGCCACTTGACTCTACACCACTTCTAAATAGGGCAAAAATTTGGTGATGTGGAAAAAAATCACGAAATTTGCGCTCGATTACGGGCTTCTTTTAACATGAGGAGCGCGAAGGCTGAGTGTAGACGTCTTACTATCAGCCCATTTCAACGTTATTATTAATTAAAAATAAATTGGATTTATGCTAAACTTTATCTTACTTCAAGCCTCAGGAGCATCCGCCCAGGCGCAGCAAGGCATGGGGAGCTATAGCGGTATCATCATGATCGTTCTTATGATTGCCATCTTCTACTTCTTTATGATTCGTCCACAGAACAATAAGCAAAAGAAGATCCAGCAGTTCCGCAACAGCTTGCAGAAGGGCGACAAGGTGATTACTGCCGGAGGCATCCATGGCCGCGTGCGCAACATCAACGAAAGCACGATGGTAATCGAGATTGCCGAGGGCGTTAAGATTACCGTCGACACCGCTCAGATTTATCCCGGCAACGAGAACGCGGCGGGCAACGTGCCCAAGTAGTTATCCACCGTGCTACCCCATTGAACGAGGCTTTGGGCCGATGAGGAAGTTTGTCGACATTGTCAAGCGTCTGTGGCACGCGAGAAGGCGTCTGTGGAACAGTCGCGACTTGCTGCAATACCTGGTGTTCGTAGCTATTGCGGGCATCTTCTGGTGCTTCATGACGTTCAACCAGACGTCGCAGCAGGAGGTGACGGTAAAGCTACGCCTCGTGGGCAAACCCAAGAGCATCACCTTTATCGACGACCTTCCGGCTACGGTCACTGTCACCGTCAAGGATCGCGGCACGACGTTTCTCAAGCTCCTGTTTCGCGCCACACCCGAGATTGCGCTCAACTTCAACGACTACTACGACGAGCGAACGGGGCTGTTCCGCGTCAACTACAGCGCGCTCAACTCTCAGCTGCGCAAGCTCTTCCGGCGCGACGCCTCGATAGGCAAAATCAGCCCCGAAAACATAGAATGCCGAACCACCGACCGGCCGGCTAAGCGCGTGCCGGTAGACTATTTCGACAACCTGAACGTGAGTCCCGACAAGCGATATGTGATGTACGGCGACATCGAGTGCGCACCCGATTCGGTTGACATCTACGGCGACATTATCACCCTCGCCGGTATCAGCGAGGTGAAAATCGCCGCCCTGCGCGAGACCAACGTCGATCACACGTTGGAGCGTAAGGTGCGGCTGCAAGCCATCGACGGCGTCCGCATCAAGCCGGCTACAGTCACGCTCACCATACCCGTCGAGCCACTTATACAGAAGCGTCAGGCAGTGCCGGTGCAGGTGCGCAACCTGCCTGATGGTGTCAACGTGATTGTGTTCCCCGGCACTGTCGACGCCACGTTCCTGCTACCGCAGAGCCTCTACAAGAAACCCGTCGACAGCTTTGTGGCGGTGGTCGACTACAACGCTATCAACACCGATAGCAAGAAGGTGGCAGTGACCGTCGGAGAGGTTCCGGCCGTTTATGAGGGCGTGAAATTGTCGACCGACAGCGTAGAATACATCATAGAGCGATGATGATAATCGGCATCACAGGCGGAATAGGCAGCGGCAAGAGCGTTGTGGCGCAAATGCTTCGCGCCATGGGGCACAAGGTGTACGACAGCGACAGCGAGGCCAAACGACTCATGAACACATCGCCACAACTGCGGCAAAAGCTCATGGAGGCTTTCGGTAGCGAGATTTACCGCGATGGAACGCTCGATAGCAAGGCCCTAGCGGCAATAATCTTCAACCGGCCGGAGGCACGCGGGCGCGTCAACGCCATCGTCCATCCTGCCGTGAAAGAGCACATGCTGCAATGGGCGCAGCAGGCGGGCTGCGAGGCTGTGTGGGTGGAGACAGCAATCCTGCGCGAGAGCGGACTTGATGCCGTGGTGGACCGCGCATGGATAGTTGAGGCTCCGCTTGAGGTGAGGATAGCGCGAGTGGAAAGCCGCGACAGCGCTTCGCGGAAGCAGATTGAGGCACGCATCGCCAGCCAAAGCTGCAACCTGCCATACCGGTGCCCTACGGTGGCAATAGTCAACGACAACCGGCACAGCATCACGCCCGTGCTCCATAGGCTACTATCACAACTTAACGAACTCTAATAGACGATGAAATATACAGTAATAGCAACAGCGAGCGGCACCAACGGACGTGCCGGACTCATCGAAACCGACCACGGCAATATCGAAACGCCTATTTTCATGCCTGTGGGCACAGTGGGCTCGGTAAAAGCTGTTCATTTTGCCGAGCTGCGCGACGACATCAAGGCACAAATCATCCTCGGCAACACCTACCACCTCTACTTGCGACCCGGCATGGACATTATCGAGCGCGCGGGTGGTCTGCACAAGTTCAACGGTTGGGATCGCCCGATACTCACCGATAGCGGTGGTTTCCAAGTGTTCTCGCTCTCGGCCAACCGTAAGCTCAAGGATGAAGGCGTGACTTTCCGAAGCCATATCGACGGATCGAAGCATCTGTTCACGCCCGAGAAGGTGGTCGACATCCAGCGTAGTATCGGCAGCGACATTATGATGGCGCTCGATGAGTGCCCGCCGGGCACCAGCGACTACCGTTATGCCGAGCGCTCGCTGCGGCTCACGCAGCGCTGGCTTGAGCGTGGATGGAAACACTTCAATGCCACCGAGCCACGCTATGGGCACAGCCAAGCGTTCTTCCCCATCGTGCAGGGTTGCGTGTATGAGGACTTGCGCAAAGACGCCGCAAAGCACGTGGCCGACCTCGGTGCCGAGGGTAATGCCATTGGCGGCCTCGCCGTTGGAGAACCCGTGGAGCAGATGTACGAGATGATAGAAGTTGTAAATGATATTTTGCCCGCCAACCGTCCGCGCTACCTCATGGGAGTGGGAACGCCAGCCAATATGCTCGAGGCTATCGATCGCGGAGTGGACATGATGGATTGCGTGATGCCCACGCGCAACGGACGCAACGGTATGCTCTTCACCCGCCACGGAATCATGAACATGCGTAACAAGAAATGGGCCGACGACTTCAGCCCGCTGCAAGCCGACTGGCCGTCGATAGTCGACCAAGTGTACAGTAAGGCATACGTGCGGCATCTGTTTGTAGCCAACGAGTTGCTGGCGCTGCAAATCGCCAGTATCCACAATTTGGCGTTCTATCTGTGGCTGATGCGTGAGGCGCGGCAGCACCTGATAGATGGCGACTTCGCCTCGTGGAAGAAACAAATGCTGGTCGATGTCCAGCAACGCCTGTAACCCTTTTAATCTCATAAGGCAGTGAAGAAGTTTGATCTCTACATAATGCGGCAGTTCCTCGGAACGTTTATCTTTGCCATCTTGTTGCTGTCGGCAATCGTGATTGTGTTCGACATCAACGAGAAGCTCGACGCCATGATTACGGCGCCGTTGCAGTCCACCGTGTTTCAGTACTTCATGAACTTCCTGCCGTCGATTATCACCCAGTTCGCGCCGCTATTTGTCTTTATTTCGGTGATTTTCTTCACAAGCAAGCTTGCCGACCACAGCGAGATTATCGCCATCCTGTCGAGCGGTATCAGCTTTAAGCGGCTGATGGTGCCATACTTGGCCAGCGCGGGTATCATCGCGGCCACCACGCTGTTTCTTTCGCTCTATGTGATTCCGCCGGCCAACGTGCAGCGCATCGAGTATACTAACCGATGGGTCGACAATAAGCGCGTCGACTTCGGCGAGAACATTCAGCTGCAAGTGCGTCCCGGCGTGATGGCATATCTGGCGCGCTACGACAATACTCTTCGCCGGGGCTATCGTTTCTCGCTCGATGAATACGACGGCACCCGTCTCAAGTCGCGGCTTACCGCGCAAGAGGTGCGCTACGACACTCTCGGCAAATGGACACTCAACCGCTACACCATTCGCGACTTCAACGGATTGAGCGAGCGGCGGAGAACGGGCTCGACTCTTGATACCGTGTTGGGCGTGGAGCCGCGTGACTTCCTAATCTCTAAGAACGACCAAGAAATGCTCACCACACCGCAACTCGACGAGTATATCACCAAGCAGCGTAAGCGCGGAGTGGCTAACATCCAGCAGTTTGAACTTGAATATGAGCGGCGCTACGCCATGGCGGCGGCAGCGTTTATCCTCACCATCATTGGGGTGTCGCTCTCGAGCCGCAAGGTGAGAGGTGGCATGGGGCTAAACATCGGTATCGGTCTGGTGTTGAGCTTTACCTATATCCTGTTTATGACTGTAACTCAAACGTTTGCCGTGAGCGGATACACCTCGCCTCGCGTGGCAATGTGGATTCCCAACATAGTGTACGCCTTTATAGCGATATTCCTCTACCGGCGAGCGGCACGCTAATATTGACAAATACAACCACATGAAATTCAGCGATATAATAGGCAATGAGCGGGCGATAGCCCAAATCCGGCGGATGATCGACAACGACACCTTGCCTCACGCCCTGCTGCTATATGGCGAGCCGGGCATACCCAAGCTGGCGCTGGCACGCGCCACGGCGCAGTATCTGCATTGCACTAATCGGCACGACGGCGACAGCTGCGGAACGTGCCCGTCGTGCCTGCAACATCAATCGCTGAACCATGCCGACACATTCTTCTCCTATCCGATTGTGAAGAAAGGTGACAACCCGGTGAGCGAGGACTTCAACAGCGAGTGGCAAGAGTTTCTGCGCTCCAACGATGTGGTGGAGGACTACGAACTGTGGCTCAACATGCTCGGCAACGCCAACGCTCAGCCCATCATCTACCAGAGCGAGAGCGACAGCATAGTCAGAAAAATGTCGTTTGCCGCCTATAGCGCGAAATATAAGGTGCAGATCATCTGGCTTGCCGAGAAGATGAACGAGGCTTGCTCCAACAAGCTACTTAAGCTGATTGAGGAGCCGTCGGACGACAGCGTGTTCATTCTCGTGAGCGACAACGTAAAGTTGATTCTGCCCACCATCCTGTCGCGCACGCAGCGCGTGGAGCTCGTAAAGCCGAGTATCGACCAAGTGGCCCAATACCTTAGCGGGCGTTACGCTATCTCGCCGCAAGACGCCATAGGACTGGCGGCACCAGCCGACGGTAACGTGCTGCAAGCCATTCACAACATGGAGCACGATAGCGAGTCGAAGGTGTTCCACGAGAAGTTTATGAGCCTGATGCGCCTGGCATATATGCGCGACCTCAAGAGCCTGAAGGCTTGGAGCGAGGAGATTGCCGACTACAAGCGCGAGAAATCGCGACGTTTCTTGGCTTATGCCAGCCGTATGGTGCGCGAGAACTGTATATACAACCTTCACATTCCGCAGCTCAACTATCAGACCGCGGACGAGGCGAAGTTCAGCACTCGCTTCGCTCCCTACATCAACGAGGGCAACGTTGAGC
>JAFVDY010000053.1 GCA_017478265.1 Muribaculaceae bacterium
ACTGTCCCACCCAAGAATTAATTCGTAAAATTTGTAGTTTAAAAATCAAAAGAAATTCGTGATAATTCGTGTAATTCGTTGTCCAAAAAACACCCGCCACCACTGTCCCACACTTCAAACAGTTGTTACAATTTGTCTCCGCTTTCGTTGTTCCCGCTCACCCACTGTCCCCCATGTAACGCTTTTGAGGCGTCTTGATATTTTGTCTAATCGTTGTACTTTTGTCCTTTTTTATGTTAAAAGACCAAAAAGTGTAGGTTTTATAATTTTTTTGTTTTAAATTTGCAGGCTGTAACGTGATTGAAACCTATCGAGAGTGTTTGTAACTTTATTGAATATAACAAATAAAGGGTCTAATCGTCATGTATCAACGAGGAGACTGCTTATGGCGCTACCTTTATTGGTAGTGATGTGCTTTTTTGCCGCATGTGGAGGCAAGCAAGCCAACCGTGCTTCGGAACCCTCCGAGCGCAACGATGCCGAGCAGAAGGCAATGGCTATCTATATCAACAACCCCGACAGCGCTCTTGCGATACTCGACGAGGGGGTGAGCAGCGGCAAACTACCACGCGAGCGATACGACTATCTGCGGGCTTGCATCTATTCGGTCAACCCACAATTCGCCGACAGCGCCAGGCGTATCTGTCGCCGACTGCTGAACACTCCGGCCGTGTTTGAGGATAAATGCAGGCGTAGCGACTTGCTGCGACTGCTTGTGTCAATCTCACAAACCTACTACAACGACGCCGACGTGGTGCGCTGGGCTCATGAACTCGAAAGCGTCGACCAGGAACTCGGCTACCGAACCGAGGCTCTACTGGCGCGAGCCGAAGTGGGCTCCGCGATGACGCGCATAGGACGTGAACAAGAGGGTATCAAGTTTATCGACGAGGCTATATCCTCTCTATCAGCGCCCGGCGAGCGATACTCATGGCAGGCACTCGATGCCTTCATCTTGGCATCGAAGCGAAAGATTCGTTATCTCGACGAACATAAGCAATTTAAGGGTGTCGAGGAATGCGCCCAGGCAATACTGCGGCGCCTCGACCACTACGAGAAACACCCCGACAAATACCCCTCGGCGTACAGCGGTTGGGAAATACCCACCGACACCGCCTCGAGAGCCGAATATATCGACTTTTATCGCACCCAGGCTTACGCATTCATGGCGCAAGCATTCGCCGGACAAGGCGATATGACGCAAGCACGGAGATATGCCGCCATGTTCGATGCCACACGATCTTCTTCCATTCTGCAGCAGCAAAGTCTGATGCTGCCCGCATGGCTGGCAATCGGCGACTTCGGCCGTATCAACGCCGTTATCGACCGCTGCACCGACGCTTGGGGAGCCGACACCGTTACTCATAATTACGCCATGATGCTATACTACAAGTCGCAAATGGCACAGCGACAGGGCAACCACCGCGAGGCGGCGGCAATGCTCTCGAGATATGTGGCGCTCGACGACTCTCTCACGCTTATGACACACCGCTCGCTCGTGCGAGACTATGCCGAGCGCTACCACGAGCAACACCTCAAGCGTATGGACGAAATCACTGCTCACCGAGAGGCACGGCGCAACATCATTTACGTCGCCACCTTTATCCTGTTTTTGATAACCTTAGGTTTTGCTGTCTATTACTATAGGCAGCGACGACTATTAGATACAAAAAATCGTATATTAACCAAACAGATTGCTGAGGCTCTCGGCTATGACGAGCATGACGAAACGCCTCTGGCAGCTGCTCAAAATCAATCAGATACCCAACAACAAGCTAAACCCCTTGAGGAAATGAACGACAAAGAATTATTCACCTACCTTAGCAGTGCTATTGTAAACAAGCAGATGTATCTCGACCCCGAATTCTCGCGTAAGCAACTGATTACGCAATTTGGTGTCACAAAGGAGAGAATCGGACAAGCTTTCTCACGTGGCAGCGACTACACATCGTTGCCCGACTTTATCAACGATTGCCGACTTGAGGCGGCGTGCCGTATGCTCATTGAAAATCCCGAGAAGAGCATCAGCGAGGTGGCTGTGCAATGCGGTTTCGCGCAACCGGCCACATTCAGCCGAAACTTCCGCACCAAGTACTCACTCAGCCCAAGCGAGTTCCGCAAGTCGCGCCGATAAGTCCGTTACATCACACGCCAGCTTAGTGGCTGCTATTACCCTTCGCTCAACTCACCGGCGAGGGGCAATGACGTATGATATATTGCCAATATTATTCTTTCGCTTTTGTAACTGATTTCGCTTAATTCCCTAAGCTGGACTTAATCTCATTTATCTCCTCGCTTTCTGTTTTAAATCAGCTATTTTCAACTATTTTTGCCCAAAAAAGACGCTGTTTGTCAATTTTTTATTAACTTTGTGGCGAAAATGGGACGTGTCCCATTGGTTTTAAGCCGCCGTATTGCACTAATCACGGTGTGCTAAATTGTTGGATATTAGTAAGATTTAATCGACTATAGATAGCGAAAGATAATGCAAGAAGACAGGAAACTGCAACTCACAGGCATGTACGAGAGCTGGTTTATCGATTATGCCAGCTACGTGATTCTCGAGCGGGCCATCCCACACATCGAGGACGGCCTTAAGCCAGTGCAGCGACGCATCCTACACGTGATGAAGGAGAGCGACGACGGACATTTCACTAAGGTGGCGGGCATCGTGGGCGACACCATGCACTACCACCCCCACGGCGACGCCAGCATCGGCGACGCACTGGTACAGCTGGGGCAGAAAGAGCTACTCATCGACACTCAGGGTAACTGGGGCAATATTCTCACCGGCGACGGCGCAGCGGCACCGCGTTACATCGAGGCGCGACTCTCTCCTTTCGCACTCGACGTGGCGTTCAACAAGAAGGTTACCGACTGGACGTTGAGCTACGACGGACGCAACAAGGAACCTATCACTCTGCCCATCAAGTTCCCGCTGCTTCTCGCACAAGGTGCTGAGGGTATTGCCGTGGGCTTGTCGTGCAAAATCCTGCCACACAACTTCAACGAACTGCTCGACGCAGCCATAGCCTATCTGAACGATGAGCCGTTCCGGCTCTTCCCCGACTTCCCCACAGGTGGATACGTCGACGTCAACAACTACAAGGACGGCGAGCGAGGGGGCTCAATACGAGTGCGAACCAAAATTGAGAAACTTGACAACAAAACGCTCGTTATCAAGGATCTCCCATTCGGGAAAACCACAGGCACTCTTATCGACAGCATCATCAAGGCAGGCGAAAAGGGCAAGGTGAAGATTCGTAAAGTGGACGATAACACATCGTCGACAGCCGAAATCATAGTCCAACTGCAAGCAGGCACAAGTAGCGACAAGGCTATCGACGCTCTTTACGCATTCAGCGACTGCGAGATAAGTATCTCGCCCAACTGCTGTGTAATCAAGGACGAAAAGCCGCAGTTCCTCACCGTAAGCGACCTGTTGCGACACAGTGTCGATCACACCAAGGACATACTCAAGAGTGAACTGCAAATCTTGCGTGGTGAGGCACAGGAGTCGTTGCTGTTCGCTTCGCTCGAGAAAATCTTTATAGAGGAACGTATCTACAAGGACCGAGCCTTCGAGCAAGCAAAGGATATGGACGCGGCCGTGGCTCACGTCGACAAGCGTTTGGAACCATTCAAGCCCAATTTCTATCGCGAAATCACCCGCGACGACATTCTGCGACTGATGGAGATAAAGATGGGACGAATCCTCAAGTTTAACAGCGACAAGGCCGACAACTATATCGCCACGCTTAACGAGCGGATAGCAGACATCGACTACAAACTCTCACACCTCGTGGAACACACCATCAACTGGTACAGGGGACTAAAGGAGAAATACGGACACCTACACCCGCGGCGCACCATCATACGCGACTTCGATACAATCGTCGCCAGCAAGGTGGCCGAGGCAAGCGAGAAGCTTTATATCAACCGTCAAGAAGGGTTTATCGGCACAGGTCTTAAGAAGGATGAATACGTGTGCAACTGTAGCGACATCGACGACATAATCATCTTCTATAAAGACGGAAAATATAAGGTAATCAAAGTGGCCGAGAAGGTCTACGTGGGCAAGAATGTGTTGCACCTGGGCGTATACAGGCGAAACGACTCCCGCACTATCTACAACGTGCTCTATCAGGACGGAAAGGGAGGACCAATCTACATGAAGCGTTTTGCCGTCACCGGTGTTACGCGCGACCGCGAGTACGACGTCACACAAGGCAAACCGGGCTCGAAGATCCTTTGGTTCACCGTCAACGCTAACGGCGAGGCAGAAGTGGTGCGCGTCACCCTTAAGCCTAAACCGAGACTCAAGACGCTGCAATTTGACGTCGACCTCGCCAAACTCGCCATCAAGGGCAAGACAACGCGGGGCAATCTTGTAACGCGCAACGAGGTACACCGCATCTCGCTTAAGGAACAGGGGGTATCCACTCTCGGCGACAGGGAAGTGTGGTTTGACCCCGATATACTGCGCATCAACTACGAGGGACACGGCACCTCGCTCGGCACATTCGCCGGCGACGACCGAATTCTCGTGATAATGAAGAACGGCGAATTCTACACCACCAGCAGCGAGGCAACCAACCACTACGACGACGGCATACTGCGCATACTCAAGTGGGATGGCGAACGGGTTTGGACCGCCGTGGTTAACGATGCCGACCAGGGATATGTCTACATCAAGCGATTTACCCTCGAGAATAAAGCCTCGAAACAGCGTCTCACAGGCGAGAACCCCGAGTCGACACTCATGTTGCTCTCCGACGAGAAATACCCACGTTTCGAGTTTACCTTTGGCGGCGACGACGAAGGACGCGAACCGCTCGTGATTGATGCCGAGGAGTATATCGGCGTTAAGAGCATTCACGCCAAGGGCAAGCGGGTAAGTAATTATCAAGTGGCTGGCGTCACCGAGCTCGAGCCGAGATTTGTCGAGGACGAAGATCTGCCTGCCGGTGAGGCCGATATCGAAGATGTAAATACTGCAGACGAGGCAAACTCCAACAAACACAACTCGCCCATCATCAGCGATGCAGAAATAAGCCAGGACGAGGTGCGCGACCGCTTGACGGGCCAGACGCGCCTCTTCGACGATACTGATTTTTAAGCCTATAAAACAAGTGTTATGGAAGTGAAATTCAGGAAATATCCCGTAGGTGTTCAGACGTTCGAGAAGATAGCCGCTGAGCATTATCACTATGTCGACAAAACCGGCATAATGTACAATCTTACGCATAAGTATGATTACGTGTTCCTGTCGCGGCCGCGCCGGTTCGGCAAATCGCTGCTGGTGTCGACACTCAAGAACTACTTCCGCGGCAATCGCGACCTGTTCAAAGGCTTGGCCATCGACAGCCTGGAGCACGAGTGGAAGCGGTATCCCGTCATCCACATCAGCTTCGGCTCGGTAAAGAGCACTACCATTGCCGACATCGCCACCGAGATAAGAGAAATATTTGAAGACATCGAGCATGAATTGGGCATTGAGAGCGGTAGCGACACTCCCGGTGGAATGCTAAGGCGAATGATAAGCCGTTGCCACGAGAAGTACGGCGAGCAAGTGG
>JAFVDY010000008.1 GCA_017478265.1 Muribaculaceae bacterium
GTGCGGCAGCAGCAACACGACGCGCTGCGAGTTCTGCTCGCCGACGACAACATGACGCGACCGGCTAAACGCATCGACGCCACTCCCGACAGCGACAACGTTAGCTCGCTGTCAACACGGCGGCTCCCGGGATCGTTCCGAGAAATCTTCTGCGACAGCAACGACCTCCAACTCGTGGCGGCGCGAGCCAACGGCGTGGGGGCAATATCTACACTTCGTTCGGCCTACAATCTGGCGCAACCGCTTGTGAAAATTCAATCGTGCAACGCTTTCTCGGTCGATACTCTCAAGTATTCAATGCCGTTCCTCGTGCCTAAAGCGGCGCTACTCCTGCGCGACATTGGTCTCGCCTTCAGCGACAGCGTGCGCGCACGCGGCGGCGGCGAATGTCGTATTAGAGTCACAAGCCTCACACGAAGCGACTTCACAGTCAAGCACCTCGCGCGGCGCAACCGCAACGCGTCGCTCAACTCGTGCCACCGCTTTGGCACCACTTTCGATATCAGTTGGATCCACTTCGACTGCCTCGACCCGAGGCACATCGTCAACGAGGGCGACATGAAGAATACTCTTGCCGAGGTCCTTTACGAGATGCGGCGGCAGGGGCGATGCTATGTAATGTGGGAGAGAAAGCAAAGTTGCTTCCACATCACTGTAAGATAACTCTTTTACAATAAATAGAATTCATTTTTTCAAACAATAATTTCTCATTTTCAACTTTCAATGAACGTTAACGACGCTATTGCCGGCTACCTCAAGTTCACCGGCAACAAGGAGATAAACATCAGCACCGCTCTCGTCGATATGGACGGCGTGCTCTACGACTCGATGAAGAATCACACCCGCGCCTGGGTGAAGCTCATGAAGAAAAACGGCATAAAGTGTACCCGCGACGAGTTCTACCTCTACGAGGGTATGACTGGCGAGGCCATTATCCAAATGAAATTCAAGGAAGGTGCCGGCAAGAATATCACCCACGACGAGGCTACAGCGCTCTACAAGGTGAAAGGCCGCTACTTCCAAGAGCTTGGCGAGGCTGAGATTATGCCCGGCACACTCGACGTGCTCAAGGGACTCAAAGCCGCCGGAGTGCGCTGCGTCTTAGTCACGGGTTCGGGACAGCAGTCGCTGCTCGACAAGATCGACGCCGATTACGAGGGCATCTTCGACGCACGCGTCACCAGCAAGGACGTGCGCCACGGCAAGCCCAATCCGGAGCCATACCTCAAGGGTATCGCCATAGCCGAGGCGCGAGCCAACCAATGTATCGTGATTGAGAACGCGCCTCTGGGAGTGCAGGCCGGTCACGCCGCCGGGTGCTTCACCATCGGCGTAACCACAGGCCCAATCACCGAGAAGGAGCTGTATCGCGCCGGAGCCGATCTCGTCTTCCCCAACATGGAGGCGTTCGCCAAGGCGCTGCCCGAACTGCTCGCCGCGCTTAAGCGATAACTTTTATTTCGCATCGCGACATGGAGCGGCAGCAACTAATATTCAGCAACTCCGTGGCTGCGGCGCTTGACGGCGCCGTGGCCGCCATCAATGGCGTGAGTAGCCGTTTTGTGCTCGTCGACAGCAACACGGAGCGGCTCGTTCTGCCAAGGCTCGGTGCCTCGCAAGCGATTGCAGGCGCACGCGTGATCACCATCCCCGCCGGCGACGAGGCCAAGTGTCTCGACACGCTTGCCGCGGTTTGGAACGAGTTGCAGGACGGTGGAGCTACTCGCAGCTCGCTGCTCATCAATCTGGGCGGAGGCGTGGTGACCGACCTCGGTGGTTTTGCCGCGGCTTCTTTCAAGCGGGGAATACGTTTTATCAACGTGCCGACTACACTGCTCGCCGCAGTCGATGCGGCCGTGGGAGGCAAAACGGGCATCAATTATCGGGGTATGAAGAACGAGATAGGGGCTTTCGCTCCGGCTTGCGCGGTTCTGCTTTCCACAATCTTCTTCGACTCCTTGCCAGCCACCGAGTTGCGCTCGGGCTTCGCCGAGATGATCAAGCACGCCATGCTCACCGGCGAACGCGACGTCGACGCGCTGCTCGACTTCGACCTCGCCGCCATCGACAACGAGCGACTGCTACTATTGCTGCGCGACAGCGTGGCGGTAAAGCGACGCATCGTTGACGAAGATCCGCTTGAACAAGGCATTCGACGTGCGCTGAACCTCGGGCACACGGCCGGACACGCCTTCGAGAGTCTCGCCCTCGAACGCCATAGGCCGGTGCCGCACGGCTACGCCGTAGCGTGGGGGCTCGTGGTGGAGACAGTACTATCCCACCTCAAACTGCAATTCCCTTCCGACGCGCTCTATCGCCTCGCATCCGCCATCAAGGAGCTATATGGTTGCGCGCCTGTCACCTGCGACGACTACCCGCAACTGCTGCACCTCATGCGCCACGACAAGAAGAGCCGACACGGCGAAATCAACTGCACTCTGCTGCGAAACTATGGCGACATCGCTATCGACAACGCTATCGACGATGACACTCTCTCCGCAGCTCTCGACATCTACCGTGACCTATCCGAATAACATCTCCCGCTCTTGTCAACCACCACTCTAAATATAGCGGTAATAGGCACGCGGGGGATGCCCGGTGTGCAAGGGGGCGTCGAAAGGCACTGCGAGGCGCTTTACCCGCTACTGGCAGGTCACAACGGAGTGACGGTGCGCGTCTACCGACGCAAACCTTATCTCAGACCCGACTCTCGAGATGCGCGCTTCGACGGCATCTCCTTCGTCGACCTGCCTTCAACACGCGTTCGCGGACTCGAAGCTGTCTTGCATACTCTGCTCGCCACTGTTCACATCGCCTTCCACAGGCCTTCGGTGGTCCATGTCCACAACATGGGGCCTGCGTTCGTCGCACCACTGTTGCGACTGTTGCGGCTGCCCGTGGTCATGACCTATCATAGCGTTAACTACGAGCACAAGAAATGGGGATCTATCGGGCGAGCGTTGCTCCATCTGAGCGAACGCGTGGCGCTACGATGCTGCAACCGTATCATCTTCGTCAGCAGGGCGCGCTTCGACGCCATGCCGCAATGGGTCAAAAACAAATCGACCTACATTCCTAATGGCGTGGACGAACCGCATCTCAACGTCGGCACAGACTTTCTTCTGCGACACGGCATACACCCGGGACAATACGTGCTCGCTGTGGGGCGTCTCGTGCCGGAGAAAGGCTTCGACCACCTCATTAAGGCGGCACAACGCTGCCACGCCCTATCACAGCTGGTGATCGCGGGTGCCGACGACCATAGCGGCGACTACCGCCGACGTCTCGAGGCGCTCGACTCCGCCGGAAAGACCATCTTGACCGGCTACACATCCGGCGACAACCTCGCCGCACTCTATCGCCACGCGCGACTCTTCGTCCTGCCCTCGCTAAGCGAAGGCGCACCACTCGTACTGCTCGAGGCAATGAGCTACTCGCTGCCAATACTCGCAAGCGACATTCCCGCCACGCGACAACTGCCGCTCGCCACCGCCAACCTCTTCCGCCCCGCCGACGTCGACAGCCTCACCGACGCTCTCGCGCGCACTCTCGCCACACCACATCCCGCCCGGTATGACCTCACTCCCTATAACTGGAACACCATCGCCACCGCCACCCTCTCCCAACTCCACCCCTCACCATGCAAGCCCTAAGCTGCAAGATGGATAATGTGAGATAGAAAATTGCCATACAGTGTCCCTCCCGATAATCAGATTTAAAGCCAATTCATCAACATTCGTGTTAAAACATAACCGAGACCACTTTAACAGCCAAAAAACATTTTTCATTATTATTTATTCATTATTCATTTAAAATGCGTAACTTTGCACCGCAATAGAGCGGGGAACTCGGGTGAAAATCCCGGACAGGTCCGCTGCTGTAAGCGCCACTATCAACTGATAGTGAGTACGTTAAAAGCCACTGCGCCAGGCCGCACTTGCGGCGACAACGATGCGTGGGAAGGAACGTGCTTGAGAAGCGCAAGTCAGAATATCCGCCCCATTGCCATGAGTTTTAACATATATTATTGAAACTTGCGAGACACGAGTTTCATGATTCGCAACATTATTAAGATATTGATTTTGGCGGCGATAGCCTTGCTCGGAGGCAACGCCTTGGCCCAGGAAAGCGACAGTCTGTCGCTCTCCCGCCTTGATAGCGTGCAACACCTCGACGAGGTAACGGTGCTCGGCACCCGGCGCTTTATGGAGGTAATCCCCTCGCAGACGCTAAACGGACAACGCCTCGCCCAACTAAACAGCCACAGCGTGGCCGACGCCATCCGCTACTTCAGCGGCATCCAGCTCAAGGACTACGGTGGCGTGGGAGGTGTCAAAACTGTCGATATGCGCTCGATGGGAAGCAACCACATGGGCGTCTTCTACGACGGTGTGCAGCTTGGCAACGCACAGAACGGACAAATCGACCTCGGAAAGTTCTCGCTCGACAACATCGACCAAATCTCGCTCTATAATGGGCAGAAAAGCGAAATCTTCCAACCCGCCGCCGACTACGGCAACGCCGGCTCAATCTACCTGCGCACACGTCGACCTCAATTCGACCGCGGTCGGCGCGACAACTTCAACGTCACCCTGCGCACAGGCAGCTTCGGCCTCTTCAATCCCTCGCTGCGATGGGAGCACCGCCTGAGCGACAATGTGGCGCTTACCACCAACGTCGAAGGCACTCTCGCCAACGGTATGTACCACTTCCGCTACCGACGCAAGTTCAGCGACGGAACGCCCGCTTGGGACACCACAGCCGTGCGACACAACGGCGACGTGCAATCGCTGCGAGCCGAGGCCGCCCTTTTCGGCACCACTCTCGCCGGACGATGGAACGCAAAGGTTTACTACTACATTAGCGAGCGAGGAATTCCCGGAGCTATCGTCAACAATGTGTGGCACAACTCGCAACGGCAATGGGACCGAAACCTCATGCTGCAAGGCCAATGGCAACACAGACTGACCGACCGCTACGAGACCATGGCAACGGCAAAATACGCCCGCGACTATATGCGATACCTCAACCCCGACACCACGCTAATGTATATCGACAACCGCTTTTGGCAGGACGAACTGTACTTCTCGACGGCCAACAAAGTCACCATCATCCCTGCGCAATGGGAGGCCGACCTATCGATAGACTATCGTTGGAACCACCTTAACTCCACGCTAATCGACTTCTCCTACCCCACCCGCCACACCATGCTCACCGCAATCGCCACCTCGCTAAACATCGGGCGATTCAAAGCGCAAGCGAGCGCGCTCTACACCATGGTGAACGACAGGCATAGCGCCCGACACGACGGCATCACTCTCGCACGCATCAGCAAATGGCTACACCGCCTCACGCCGGCCGTATTCTTGAGCGTAAGACCTCTGCGCGACCACGATTTCAACCTGCGTGCGTTCTACAAGCGTATCTTCCGTATGCCTACGTTCAACGACCTCTATTATACCGACATAGGCAACGCCTCGCTTCGGCCCGAGACCGTCGACCAATACAACGTGGGACTGCACTACCAGCTAGAGCAAGAGCACGGATGGCTTGCCGCTCTCCACGTGAGCGCCGACGCATATTATAACTATATTACCGACAAAATCATAGCCATACCAAGCGGACGCGGACAATACCGATGGATGATGATGAACATAGGCAAGGTGAAAATACGAGGCATCGACCTGACCGGCCGCCTCGCACTGCGACCGCTACGCGACATCACAGCCGAACTCAACCTTACCTACACCTACCAGCGCGCGCAGGACTACACCGACCCCACCGACGACGGCGACGGTGGCTCCTACCGCGGACAAATAGCCTACGTGCCATGGCATAGCGGCTCGGTAACAGCGCATATCGCTTGGAGACAATGTCTCGACCTCAACTACAGTTTCATCTACGTGGGAAAGCGATACCACAACAGCGCCAACATCCCTGTGAACTACGAGCAACCATGGTACACCCACGACCTCTCGCTCGCCTACCGATTCAGCTGGGGGAAAACGCGCTGCGGCATTACCGCCGAGGTCAACAACCTCTTCAACCAGCAATACGACGTGATTA
>JAFVDY010000054.1 GCA_017478265.1 Muribaculaceae bacterium
GAGATTGGCCTCACCGAGCAGGCTATAGGCGTGTCGCCCGTGGGCTGCGCCGTGTTTGCCTACAACTATATCGACATCGACTGGCTCGAGGCCGCGCACGGACGCGCGCCGGCCATGGCCACGGCGGTGAAACGACTGATGCCCGACCGGCTCGTGTTCACCTATCAGGGCGACGGCGACCTCGCGGCAATCGGCACCGCCGAGACCATCCACGCCTGCAACCGCGGCGAGAACATCACCATCATCTTCATCAACAACGCCATCTACGGCATGACCGGCGGACAAATGGCTCCCACCACTCTGCTGGGACAGAAAACGGCCACTTGCCCCTACGGCCGGCGAGCCGACCTGAACGGCTACCCGCTGTCGATCTCGCCACTGCTGGCGCAACTCGACGGCACACGCTACATCACCCGGCAGAGCGTTCACACTCCCGCCGCCGTGCGTAAAGCCACCGCCGCCATCAAGAAGGCGTTCCTCAACAGCATGGAGGGCAAGGGCACCAGCGTAGTGGAAGTGGTGAGCACCTGCAACAGCGGCTGGAAGATGTCGCCCGTCGACGCCAACAAATGGCTCGTCGACAATATGTTCAAGAAGTACCCGCTGGGCGACCTCAAGAACGAGTAAGCTCTTTTATATCAATTTAACGAATCAACCTCACGCAGATGAAGAAAGAAATAATCATAGCTGGCTTTGGCGGACAGGGAGTGCTCTCGATGGGCAAAATCCTCGCCTACTCGGGACTGATGGAGGACAAAGAGGTGAGCTGGATGCCAAGCTACGGACCGGAACAACGCGGCGGCACCGCCAATGTGACGGTGATCCTGAGCGACGAACGCATCAGCTCGCCAATCCTCAACGCCTACGACATAGCAGTGGTGCTCAACCAGCAGAGCCTCGACAAGTTTGAGAGCAAAGTGAAGCCCGGCGGCGTGCTCATCTACGACAGCTACGGCATCAAAACGGCTCCCGCGCGCTCCGACATCAACGTCTACCGCATCGACGCCATGGAGGCCACCTTCGAGCTCAACAACAGCAAGGCTTACAACATGGTGGTGCTGGGCGCGCTGCTGAAAATCGACCCGATGGTGACCATCGACAATGTGCTGGCAGGACTCAAGAAGACGCTCCCCGAGCGACACTGGCACTTGCTGCCCATGAACGAGGCCGCCCTGCGACGTGGCATGGAGCTGGCATAAAGCGCGAGCGATTGTTTATCGGTATTGATGCAGGTAACAATCATAATTCCCGTCTACAATCGGGCGCACGTCTTGCGGCGTACGCTCGATAGTATTGTCGCGCAGACCTATCGTCCGCTGCAACTGGTGCTGGTCGACAATGCCAGCACCGACCACTCGTGGCAACTTATCACCCGCTTTGCCGCCGAGCCGCCCAAGGGTATCGACACGGTGGCGCTGCAAGAGCCGCGAGCGGGCGCCTGCGCGGCGCGCAACACGGGCTTCGCCGCCGCCACTGGCCGGTGGGTGCTATTCTTCGATAGCGACGACACCATGGCGCCGCGCCACATCGAGCGTATCGTGAGCGCAGTCTCCGCCGCTCCGGCCGAGCCTGACATGGTGAATTGGGGGCGACAGCTGGTCGACACCGCCGGCCATAGCGTAGTGAAACCGGCACGACCCGCCGACGTGATCGCCAACCACCTGCTACACAGCACTTTCGCTACACAAGCCTGGGCGGCACGGCGCGACTTCCTCGCCGCCGCACCGCTCTGGGACGAGACTCTGCCGGCTTGGAACGACTATGAGTTCGGACTGCGCCTGCTGTTGCGCGACCCGCGTGTGGTCACACTCACGGGCGACACCACCGTCACCGTATACAGCAGCGGCGAAGCGTCGATCACCGGCACCGGCTTCGCCTCGCGCGCCGGCTATTGGGAACAGGTGCTCGACCTCCTTGGCGCACACATAGCCGCAAGCCGACGCCCCGACAGCCGCCGACTGCTGCGCCTGCTTGACTTCCGCCGGCTCACCCTCGCCGCGCAATACCGCCGCGAGGGCCGCACCGACCTCGCCGCGCCCCTGCGCCGACGTGCCCTCGACGCCTTAGGCTACAGCGCCATCAACCGGCTGACAATGCCCCTACTCTACCGCCACATCGCCGCCGGCCGACGCGGAGCCGCCCCACTCGCCCGCCTCCTCATCCGCCAGTAACCCCCGGCCCTACACACTTAAAAAAAGGAGGATGCGAAACAGGCATCCTCCTCGGCTTTTGCTCGGTCGTTGATCAGACGGCCGTGCTACTCAAGTGAATGTTAGTCGTCAATTTCCATCACTTGGCCGGCGTTGTTGAATTTCACCTCAAGGCCGTTGCTTAACTTAACCTCGTAACCGCCATACTTGCGCTCAATCTTCATGATAATCATGCCCGGGAACTGAGCCTTGACGGCGGCATCGATTGCTTGCGGAACAAGCGCGGCGGGAACCGCGGCGCCGTAGCACTCCACATCTTTCCAGTTGCCTTGAGTATCGAACTCAACCTTCTCGCCGGTTTGATAGCGTACGGTGAAGTCGTCCCAGTCGGCCGTGATAAACGACGGTGTCTTCTCGGGGAAGTGTTGCTTCAGGAACGCTTGTGCCGTGGCTGGCAGGTTCTGATAAGTTATCACACGGTCGTTGTCGGCCTTCATTGCGAAGTTGGTGGCAAACATAGCTACCAGTACTGCTAAAATTTTAAAAGTTTTCATTTCACTTGAGTTTTAATCGTTATACTTTTTGTTTTTTAATTCTTGGTTTTTGTCCTTTTGACGATACAAAATTACAACTGTTTTCCCGGCTGTCAACATTTTTTCGCTGAAAAATATTTTTTGCTTGCGACAACGCCCCGCTTTTGCGACAAAACCCGCAAATCGCCCCGAATAGTGTCGCATCCGCCTATTGAAAACTCAAAAAACCCGCTCAAAAAACTGACTTCTCTTCCGAAAAATGCCGCCTTTGCCCGGCCAACTCCTCTAAATGTGGCAAAAAATTCCACATTTAGAGGAGTTAGCTATTGCTAAATCAAAATTTATAGTTAAATTTGCGGCATGAAACCGAGCAAACTAATAGGACGAGAGGACGAAATACGCCGGCTGAAGCGCTGCTACGACAATAACTCTGCCCAACTGGTGATAGTGTATGGCCGGCGCCGCGTGGGCAAAACATTCCTTGTTAACGAGACGTTTAAGGGAAATTTCGCTCTGCGGCTTACCGGAGCTTTCGACAGGCCGAAAAAGGAACAGATTGAGCACGTGGTGGATGAACTGCGGCTGGTGTATGACCCCAATCTGCCTTACCCCGACTCGTGGAAGGACGTGTTCATGCAGCTTCGCATGTATATCGAAAGCAAGCCGACCGACGAGCGCCAAGTGGTTTTCATCGACGAGGTGCCTTGGATGGACACTCCACAGAGCGGTTTTCAGGCGGCTTTCGAATACTTTTGGAACAGCTGGGGCGCTCAGCAATCCAACCTGCTGATGATTGTCTGCGGCTCGGCCACAGCGTGGATGACCGAGAAATTTGGCGACAACCCGGGCGGACTGTTCAATCGCCATGCCGTACGCATCTATCTGCACCCGTTCACGCTACACGAGACTGAGCAATACCTAATATCGCGGGGCATCAACTGGAACCGATACGACATAGTGGAATGTTACATGACTATGGGGGGAATTCCTTTCTATCTGAGCCAGATAGATGAGGATTTGTCGTATATGGCAAATATCGACAATATGTTCTTCCGCAATCGCGGTGCTCTATGGGACGAATTTCAGCATCTATATCGCACCCTTTTCCGCAACAGCGAACTATACCTCAAGATTGTTGAATGCCTGTCGACCAAAAAAATGGGCATGACGCGGGGCGAAATAGCAAAAGCTACAGGGCTCGCAGCCAATGGCGACTTGACTGTGGCGCTCAACAATCTGGTGGACTCCGAGTTCGTAACGCGCTACCACTATTTCGGCAACAAGCGCAAGAATACCTTATTCCAGCTATGCGACAATTACACATTATTTTATTATAACTTTCTAAAAGACGGAACAACGGGCGATGAGCATTACTGGACCAACACTATCGACAATCCCAAGCGGCGCGCATGGGCAGGCATCGCCTTCGAGATGGTGTGTAGGGCTCATATTCAGCAAATTAAGCGCAAATTGGGAATTCTCGGTGTCTTGACCGACGTATCGGTTTGGTTCGCGAAGGACAGTGACAACACTGCTCGGGGCGCGCAAATCGACATCCTGATTGACCGACGCGACAGAGTGATAAACATCTGCGAGACAAAATTCTCAATCAATCAATATACAATCGACAAAGACTATGAAATGGCTCTGCGCAACAAGATTGATACATTCCGTCGCGCGACTCAAACGACTAAAGCACTGTATCTCACAATGATTACCACCTATGGCGTAACGCGCAACTCCCATAGCGGCATCATGCAATCGCAGGTTACGATGGACGACCTTTTCGCCCCATACGAGTTTTAGACCTTGCCAACTCCTCTAAATGTGGCAAAAAATTCCACATTTAGAGGAGTTGGCCGCATTTCACACCGCTGTGGACGGATTGCGCACCGTGGATTTTTGTGGAAAAGTGTAGGCTGTATTGGGCGCTGATTGGCGGAAATGCAGTATCTTTGCAGGGTGAAACGACAAGAAATGATGAAAATAATGCGATTTCTCGTGTTGCTGGTGGCTATAGCGGCCACGGCAACACCCACGCGGGCACTGACGGCGGCAACACCCGCCGACACCATCCGCGTCTCGCTCGTCACCTTCTATCCCGGCAGCGACATCTACGAGTTGTTCGGCCATAGCGAGATACGAGTGACTGACCCTCGCTACGGCGACGTCTACTTCAACTACGGCGTGTTCGACTTCGCCGCGCCCAATTTCCTCTACCGCTTCATCACCGGCGAGACCGACTATTGGTGCCTGCCCGTGCCGCCACGCTTCGCGGCCGAGCCGGGCGAGCCCCGGCGCATGGTGGAACAGGAACTGAATCTCACCCAAGAGCAGGCGCGGCGGCTGAGCGATATGCTTACCGTCAACGCACAGCCCGGCAACAACACCTACCGCTATAAATACTTCAGCGACAACTGCGCCACGCGGCCGCGCGACATGATAGAGCGTGCCGTGGGTTGCGAGATGCGCTACGACGGCAGCGACGACGCCCAACTGCGCCGCCCGCTCACTTTCCGCCGCGTGATGCGCCACTATACAGCCCACTATCCGTGGGAGCAATTCGGTATCGACCTGCTGCTGGGCAGCGCGTGCGACACCGCCATCACGTGGCGCCAGGCAATGTTTGTGCCGCTCGTCCTGCGCCATGCCGCGGCGCGAAGCGTAATCGCCACCGACAGCGCGTCGAGGCCGCTCGTGCGCCGCGAGCTCACGCTCGTCGACGGCGATGAGCAAGGCACCGTCCTGCCTCCTACGCCGTGGTATCTCTCACCCATGGCGACCGCCCTGCTGCTGCTCGCCGCCGCGGCCGTGGTGACCGCTGTCGAGCGCAAACGCAACAGGCGAGCGCGCCTCTCGCGATGGCTCGACTGCCTGCTGTGGCTCACCCTCGGACTCATGGGCGGCATCATAGCCTTTCTGCTGCTTTTCTCGAGCCATGAGGCGGTGGCGCCCAACTTCAACATCCTGTGGCTACACCCGCTATACTTGGTGATGGCTATAATGGTGTGGTTCAAGCGGACGCAGCGCGCGTTACGCGCCATCAGCGTCGCCAATCTGGTGCTGATTGCGGCGATGGCTGTGGTATGGCTGTCGGGACTGCAGGTGCCACACCCGGCGTTCGTGCCGCTCGCCGCCACGGCAGCACTGCGTGCCGCCGCGCGCCTCTTTTAAAGCGCCATTTTGCAATTTTTAATTCTTCATTTCCCGTTATTCACTCAAAAATACCTACTTTTGCAGATTGTAATCACGATTTTTTCACGTTTTAAACGAATAATCACAGCAAAATGAACACTCTCGACAATAAGCACACTGAAGAGAACCAACAGGACGACGTGCGCCAAACCGGCGGCCTCACCGAGCGACTGAAACGTGTGAAGACTACCCGCTGGATACGCTTCGGCGTGGTGAGCGTCATCTTCTTCGCGTGGGTCTACTGGCTCGGCAACTGGTGGGTAGCGCCGTGGTGGCTGCTGCTCGCCGACATCTACCTCACCCAGTTCATTCCCTGGAACTGGTGGAAATACAGTAACAACAAGACCGTCCGCGGCATCATGAGCTGGGTCGACGCCATCGTCTACGCTTTGGTGTTGGTGTATTTCCTGTTCGCCTTTGTGGGGCAGAACTATCAGATTCCGTCGTCATCGCTTGAGAAGACTCTGCTCACGGGCGACTTCTTGTGGGTCAACAAGATGGTGTACGGGCCGCGCGTGCCGCAGACTCCCCTCCACTTCCCGCTGGCGCAGAACACCCTGCCGGTGCTCAACTGCAAGAGCTACATCGAGAAGCCACAGTTTGCCTACCACCGCCTGAAAGGCTGGCGAGGCGTGGAGCGAGGCGACATTGTGGTGTTCAACTTCCCTTGTGGCGACACCGTGATGACGCTTTGCCCCAACCCCGACTACTATAGCCTCGTGCACGAGTATGGAGAGCAGGCGCTCTTGAGCAATCCCGGACGCTTCGGCGAGCGCATCTGGCGACCCGTCGACCGCCGCGACGCCTATGTGAAGCGATGCCTGGGTCTGCCCGGCGAGACGCTGACAATCAAAAATGGCGTGGTGAGCATCAACGGCAAAGAGCTGCCGCAACCCAAGAATGTGCAGTTCTTCTACTTCGTGAGCACAAAGAGCGAACTTGCCGACGAAACCTTCGACGAGCTTGGTATTGCCATCGAGGATCGACACCCGATTAAGGAGCAAATCCCGGGCTCCACCGCCACAGCGTTCTCGGGCTACGCCCTGCCGCTCACCGCCACGATGGTGAAGCGACTGAAGGCGAATCCGCAAGTCAACTACGTGCGACGTATGCCCGTCAACCCCGACGAGGGCGACATCGTGTTCCCCATCGGACACGACATGGGCTGGACGCACGCCGACTTCGGCCCGCTGTGGATACCCAAGAAGGGCGAGACCATCAACCTCACGCTCAAAAACCTGCCGCTATACGAGCGATGCATACGCACCTACGAGGGCAACCGCCTCGAGGTGAAAAACGGTATCATCTACATCAACGACATCGCCTCGGCCACCTACACTTTCAAAATGGACTACTACTGGATGATGGGCGACAACCGCGACAACTCGCTCGACAGCCGCTACTGGGGTTTTGTGCCCGAGGATCACATAATTGGCACGCCTATGTTCGTTATCGTCTCCTTCGACAAGGACAAGCGCCTCTTCAGCGGCGGCATACGCTGGAACCGCGTCTTCATCGACGCCAACCCCGACAAATAACCGCGAATTTCTCTTGTCGGCGAAAGTCTTTTTGTCGGCGAATTTGGCGAATTTTATTTTTTAGTCAACGATTTTTTAAGGTCGGCAAATTCGCCGACAAAAAAAATTAGCAGATGAGGGTTGATTTCACACCGATAATGCGCTCTCGCGCCCGCTCGAGGCTCGAGGAACAGCTACGCTACCTCGACCACGCCGACAGCGTGCAGCAAGAGCAGCTCGTGAAGCTGGTGGAACGCGCGGCGCTCACCTGGCAGGGCCGCCGTTACGACTATTCCACAATTCGCACCTATCGCGACTTCGCCTCGCGGGTGCCGCTGTCGCGCTACGACGATGTGCGCGATGCCGTCATGCGCATGGTGCGCGGCGAGAAAGACGTGTTGTGGCGCGGCCGAACATGGAACTTCGCCCAGTCGAGCGGCACGAGCGACGGCAAGAGCAAATATATCCCCATCACCATCGACGCCTTCCGCCTCAACCACTATCAGGGCGCCAACGACGTGGTGAACCACTACCTCAACCTCAATCCACACAGCAAAATCTTCCGCGGCAAAGGATTCATCCTTGGCGGCAGCTTCGCCAACGAGGTAAACAACCTGCCGCGGGGCGTGCGCGTGGGCGACCTCAGCGCGAGCCTCATCGACAACATCAACCCGCTTGTCAACCTATTCCGTGTGCCCTCCAAGGCCACGGCGCTCATGGAGGACTGGCGCGAGAAACTGCCGCGACTGGTAGAGGAAAGCCGCCACGCCGACGTCACCAACCTCTCGGGAGTACCGTCGTGGTTCCTCACCGTGCTCAAGGAGGTGCTCCGCGCCGCGGGGGCGAGCCGCATCCACGAGGTGTGGCCCAACCTGGAGGTGTTCTTCCACGGCGGCATCGCGTTTGAGCCCTACCGCAAGCAGTACGAGGCCATCTGCGACATGAGCAAGATGCACTTCCTCAATACCTACAACGCCAGCGAGGGTTTCTTCGCCACACAGACCTCGTGGGGCACTACGGCGATGATGCTCCTGCTCGACATCGGAGTCTTCTACGAGTTCATTCCCCTCGACCGCTGCCACGACGACCAACCCGACGCCCTACCGCTGTGGGAGGTGCGACAGGGCGAGACCTACGAGCTCGTGATTACAGCCTGCAACGGACTGTGGCGATACCGCATAGGCGACACCGTCACCATCGAGAGCCTGCGACCGCTCAAAATCAATATCGCCGGACGCACAAAGGCCTTCATCAACGCCTTTGGCGAAGAGCTTATGGTGCATAACGCCGACGCGGCCATCACCGCCGCGGCCGCCGACACCGGAGCACGCGTGGCCGACTACAGCGCCGCCCCGGTCTATGCCGACGGTGGCCGACGCGGACGCCACGAGTGGCTCATCGAGTTCGACGTCATGCCCGACAGCGTCGAGCGTTTCGCAACTCTGCTCGACCGGAGGCTCAAAGCCGTCAACAGCGACTACGAGGCAAAACGCTCAGGCGACATCTTCCTCGACCCGCCCACTGTGGTGACACTTCCGGCCGGCACCTTCGACCGCTGGCTCGCCGCTACCGGCAAACTGGGCGGACAACGCAAAGTGCCACGCCTGTGCAACGACCGACGCGTGGCCGACGCCATACTAGCCTTCCTCGACCGCTAACATCCTAATTCACTATCATCACCTTGGCCGAAACGATAAAGAAATCAGGCTTTTGCCGAGTAAGCTCACCGGCGGCAGCGGCGGCAATCAATTTGCTGCTGGCCATGATTCTGTTTATGCTCACCCGCATAGCGTTCTTTCTTGAGAATTACTCGACATTCGGCACGCAGATGTCGTGGCCTTTGGCGTGGTCGATGCTGCGCGGCGGCTTGGTGTTCGACCTTAGCGCCGTGCTCTACGTCAACAGCCTCTACCTTGTGCTCACACTGCTCCCACTTCACATCAAGGAGGCGTGGAGCGGCTGGAACAGCGCTATGCGCGCACTGTTCACTCTCACCAATGCCGTCGCTCTGGCGAGCAACCTGATGGACAGCGTCTACTTCCGGTTCACGGGCCGGCGAAGCACGGTCACGGTCTTCAGCGAGTTTGTCAACGAGGACAACATCGGCTCTATCATCGGCATCGAGTTTGTCAACCACTGGTACCTGGTGCTGCTCATGGCGGCTATGGTATGGGCGCTGTGGCGGCTATTTGTGGGCGTCAACGCGCCTTCGGGACTGCGACGCTATTATGTCACACAGCTGCTCGCGCTGCTCATCGGTGCGCCGCTCGCGATTATCGGCATTCGCGGCAGCGCCACCGCCGGCACCCGCCCCATCACCGTGAGCAACGCTAACCAATACGTCAATCGCCCTATCGAGGCGAGCGTGGTGCTCAACACACCCTTCTCCATCATCCGCTCGATAGGCAAGAAGGTGTTTGTCACGCCCGACTATATGACTGCCGACGCGATGGAGCGCGAGTACTCGCCCATCTCACGCGTCACGCCCGACAGCCTTGCCGCCGCCGGACGCAAGCGACGGCCCAATGTCGTTATCCTCATCGTTGAGAGCATGGGCAAGGAATATATGGGAGCGTTCAACAGCACGCTCGACGGCGGACGCTACAGGGGCTATACCCCGTTTCTCGACTCGCTGGCCTCGCAATCGCTCACGTTCCGATACTCCTACGCCAACGGACGCATCTCGATGGACGCCATGCCAAGCGTGCTATGCGGACTGCCTATGATGGTTGAGCCGTTCTTTCTCACGCCCGCCTCGCTCAACGACATCGAGGGCCTACCCTCAATGCTCAAGACCATGGGCTACAACAGCGCGTTCTATCACGGCGGACACAACATCTCGATGGGCTTCAGCGCCTTTGCCAACGCCATAGGCTTCGACAGATACTTCGGCCTCGACGAGTACTGCGCCGACAAGCGCTACCGCGGCATGGACGACTTCGACGGCAAATGGGCCATCTGGGACGAACCGTTCCTGCAATTCTCGCTCGACAACATCGCGCGCCAACCTCAGCCTTTCCTCGCAACCATATTCACCGCCTCGAGCCATCACCCGTTCAAAGTGCCCGAGAAATATAAGAAATTATATCCCGACGAGGGCTCGCAACCCATCCACAAGGTGGTGCGCTACACCGACGCCTCGCTGCGACGCTTCTTCGAGCGCGCAAAGCGTGAGCCGTGGTATCACAACACCATATTCGTGCTGGTGGCCGACCATACCAATCAGGCCACCCACCCCGAGTATCTGACCGACCTCGGACTGTACTCGATCCCTATCCTCTTCTTCACGCCCGACGGCACCCTCTCCGCCTGTGTGCGCGACGACGTGATAGCCCAGCAAACCGACATCACCCCCACCCTGCTACACCTGGTGGGATACGACAAGCCCTACCTCGCCTTCGGTTGCGACCTGCTCGCAACGCCGGCGGCCGACACATGGGCGTTCAGCTTCAACAACGGCATCTACCAGTACTGCCGGGGCTCATGGATGATGCAGTTCGACGGCGAACGCGTAACAGCCATGTACCGCTTCAAGGACGACCCGCTGCTGCGACACAATCTCGCTGGACAGGACGCAAACGGGCAAGCCGATATGGAGCGGCGACTCAAAGCCATTATCCAGCAATATCTGGGACGAATGAACAACAACCGGCTGCTGCCCGTCGAGAAACCGAAATCCACAGCGAAATGACAACCGACCACGCCAATATAAGCACGAATGAGCAACAGCCCACGGTGGCGGTGGTGATGTGCACATTCAACGGCGAGAAGTATCTGGCCGAGCAACTCGACTCGATTCTCGCACAGACCTACCCCGTGAGCGAGCTCATCATTCAGGACGATTGCTCCACCGACGGCACTGTAGATATCATCAGGCGCTATATGCGCGCCCACGAGTTCATAAAGCTGTTCGTCAACGAGCGCAACTTGGGCTTCAACGCCAACTTTCACCTCGCGCTCACACGCGCCACTGCCCAATATATCGCCATCAGTGACCAGGACGACATCTGGTACCCCACCAAGCTGGAGCGGCAGATTGCGGCGATTGGCGACCACGACCTGTGCGCCACGGCCTACGATATGGGATCCTCGCGCGACACGGCACGCTATGTGGCGGCCTCCGACCGCCTCGAGCGATTTATCTTTTGCGGAGGCGTGGCGGCGGGACACACGATGCTGCTGTCGCGCGGACTGCTCGACGGGCGCAGCCGCGTCATTCCGGGCATCACCTACGACTGGAACCTGCTCATGAACGCCTGCTTCGGCCGCGGGGTGGTGGTGCTGCAAGAACCGCTCAACTGGCACCGCCGACACGCCGCCGCCCTGGGCAACGTGTTCCATAAGAGCAATGGCAACCGGCTCGCCGCGGCAGTCGCGCCCTACCTCTTTGGGTGGAAGCATTATCGGCGCTTACAGCGCAAGGCCAACTGGCGGCAGATGTACGCCTACATCGTAGAGAACACCGACCCTCACCGCGAGCCCGTAGCCCACAGTATAGCCACACTCATGCTGCAACCGGGCGCGAAAGCCCTGCTGCGGCTATGCCTAAAATGCGTGAAATACAAATCCCTCGTCTACCCCGACAGGCGCAAGGCCACCGGACTGATGGGCTCAGTGCGCGCCTTCGCCTTCCCGGCGATTTTCGCCTACAACAATCATTACTTCGACTGGGCCGACTGACCGCCTCGGCGCTTTTTCAAGAACTCCATAAGGTCGCTAAAGATATCGTCGCGCAGCAACCACATCGCCCCGCCATAGCAAGCGGCGGCAATCGCCACGCGCGTCACGAGCCTTAGCGGCAGGTTGTCGATGGGCAACGTTACGGCCCATGTCAATGCCAACACCACCACTGCGGCGAGCAGATAGCGCAATGTGTCGCTCGCCAGCTCTTTCACGCTGTAGTTCACAGCGCGGCGGCTCACCAGATGCCACACCGCCGTCCACAGCACCACCACCGCCACAAAGGCCATGACCATGGCCTGTATGCCCAGCGAGCTCACCGCCAGCACCACCGCCACCTCGGCCGCAATCAGCGACAAATTAGTGTACAGGTAGATGTCCGAGCGGCCCGTGCTCGCGATAAAATTCTGATATACATGGTGCAACGGCACCACCGCGCCGGCCACACACAGGATGCGCAACAGCGCCACGGCATCAAGCCACTTCTCGCCTATCGTCACCACTATAAACTCATGCGACACCAGCGACAGACCGAGCATCGCCGGGAATGCGAAGAACGCCGTCAGGCGCATCAACTTGCGGAACACGCGCTTGCGACGCTCGGCATCGGCATTGGCGCGCACCATCACGGGCTGCACCACCTGGTCGGCAATGCTGTAGATGGTAGTGCTCGCCATTATGTTCCATTTGTTGGCCTGCGAATAGTTGCCCACATCGTGGATGGGAAACAGACGGCCGATTATAAAAGTGAGCGCATGGTTGCTCAGAGTGGTTGCGATATTAGTGAACATGATGCGCACTCCAAAGCCCATCATCTGCTTGAGCGGCGCCAAGCTGACGCGCAACGACAGCAACCGAGGGCAGCTCAGGCAACGGCCGACCGTCAACAGCGTAGCGTAAGTGAGCTGCTGATACACAAGACTCCAATACGACATTCCCCGCCATGCCATCGCTATGCCCACCACGCCCGACACCGCCAAAGCCGTGACGCTCACAATGGCTATACGGCTGTTCATCAGGTGCTTGGTGAGGTAGCCGTTGTAGGTGGTACCGAACGACATTATCACGAACACCAGAAACAGCACACGCGACACCCCGGTAAGGCACGGCTGATGGAAAAACCGGGCAATGAGCGGCGCGCACGCGTACAGGATAGCATAGAGAGCCAACCCAACAGCCACATTAAACCAAAAGACGGCGTTATAGTCGGCACGACGATCCTCCTTGCGGTTGATGAGCGCGTGAGCGAAGCCGAAGGCCTGAATGTTGCTCGCCATCACGGTGAACACCGTAAGCACGCCCACTATCCCGTAGTCCGACGGCGTAAGCAGCCGCGCGAGCACTATGCCCAACGCTAAATTCAGCAACTGCGTGGCGCCGCTGTTCACCGCGCTCCACGCCATACTCTTGGCTGTCGTCTGTTTCAATGTTTCTTCCATCGGTCTTTCCTGCGGCACACGTTTTCGCTCTTGCCACGCCGCAAAAGTAACAAAAATTTTCCACACCACCATATTTCCACACATATTACCTTGCTACTCCAATGCCATTAGCCTTTTTAACAACCATACTCCTTCAAAAAATATGTTGTTTATGTTGTTTTTCATTAACGCCCGCAAAGGGGACAGTATTTTTCTTGCCCTTAAGGGCAATTATTTGAAAAGTTTTTGTATCTTTGCGGCGTGAAACATTAAAATTTCAATTACGATGAAGATACATAAGAGCGAGAAAGTATTGTACGACAAACTGTTAAGCGACCTCGGCAACGAGGCGGCGCTCGCGGCCGACATGTCGGCGCTCATCGCCGGGCGCATCGACTATCTGCTGCGAATGCGCGGTATGAGCCACAAAGACCTTGCCGCCGCCACCAGCCACACTCAGGGCGTGGTGTCGCGATGGCTGAGCGGGCACCACAATTTCACACTGAACACAATAGCCAAAATCTCAGCTGCTCTGGGCCACAACCTACTCGATTCGGTCACTCCCTCCTACCGGTAACAGTGCAAACGATTACACATTTTTTCCAAAAAAAGAGTAGGGTTTAGTATATTTATTCTGATAAATTTGTAACTTTGTAGCCGCAAAGCGTTATAAAATGGCTTTGCGAGCACATTTGATGCTATTAAATCATTAAGCTAAAGAAAGTTACACCATTTATCATTTTACACATCTTATGAAAAAACTACTACAAAAGTTCATGCCGCTACTACTGACTGTAGTGGCGTTTCCCGCTGTCGCCGCAGTAGGCGACCACTGGACCGAGAGCCAAAGTAGCCACAAGCTGTATATGCGCAAGGTGGCCGACTCGATGGGCAACCGTCAAGCCGTGATCGAGAAAGTAACATCTACCGACGAGACAAAGGCGCTTGTCGTCCCCTCCAACGTTAGTAACGGTTTGATTTCGTACGAGATTGTAGGTATCGATAATGCCGCAATGAAGGACTGCAAGATGACTGAGATCGACTTGCAGAAGGCCACATACATTACATCGATCGGCAACTTCGCTTTCGCTCGCAACACCAACCTTACCACAGTCTATCTGCCTCACACGCTTATCTCGCTGGGCACCAACGCCTTTGACGGATGTACCGCACTCTCCGACGTGAAAGGCGGACTCGACGACCAAAAGACGTGGCTCGGACTGCGCCACAAGGGAAAATACATCGCGCAATCGCTGCCTATCAACATCACCTCGATCCCACGCAGCACTTTCCGCAACTGCACATCGCTCACCAACTTCAGCATCAATGGTGCCGCTACCGCAATTGGCGACTCGGCGTTCGTCAACTGCTCGAAGCTCACCAAAATCGGTTACTGGAACTTCGACAGCGACAACCAGCTGTGGACCTCGCCCGATGCCGGCAACTACCTGCCACAGAACTGCGCCTCGGTGGGCAACTACGCCTTCGCAGGCACCAAGTTTGCCAACCTGTATATGCCGAACCTTAAGCTCAAGACCATTGGCAACGGAGCCTTCCGCAGCACCAACCTGCTGAAGAAAATCGGTTATTTTGTCTACTCGTCGCCCGGCGCTACCGTCACTTACACCGACAACTGGCTGCCCAATGCGCTTACCTCGATCGGCAACTCGGCATTCCAGTTCTCAGGCCTCGAGACGGTGAATATGAACAACAATGTGACCAGCCTCGGCTACTATTGCTTCGACCAATGCTCCAACCTCGCGAGCGTTACGCTCAGTACAGGTCTGACCACTCTTCCCACACGCGCCTTTAACCAAACGGCGTTGACCACCATCAACACCCGCAACGTGACCTATATCGACCAATTCGCTTTCAGCGAGACCAAGCTCACCTCTCTCGCTCCCATCAATATGCCTAAGGTAGAGCAAATCGTCAACGGCGCGTTCAACAACATCGCCACTCTCAAAGAGGTGCAGTTCCCCGCCAGCCTCAAGGCTATCGGCACCATCGCATTTAGCAAGTGTCCCAACCTGAAGCTGGTCGACTTCCAACTCGTGAAGAAGAACGTGGTGGCTACCACCGATGGCGACGGCGTATTCGTCAACAGTACAGCCTTCGACGCCACTCAAAAAGCCAACGCACGCCTCTATGTGCCTTTCGGCTACGAGGAGAGCTTCTACACAGTAGCCGGCACCAAAGATTTCGCGTTCAAGCCCATCGTGGGCGGAGGCTCTTTCTCGCTCGTGTTTGCCGAGGGTAAAATCGACGCCGACAAGCACTACCACTATGTAGTGACCACCGGCGGCGAGATGCTCCACGGCATCGAGACTTTTGGCGACAACGCCCTGCTCGTGCGCGACGAGTTTGAATACGTAACTCCCGCCGAACAAGGCGACCTCGAGGACTACCCCTCGCTGAGCAAGCTCACCGGCAGCGACAATTTTGAGTACAGCCGCTATCCCTGGTACATCTTCCAGGGCCTCGGCGCCGCCAATGCCGGAAGCCTGCTGAGCGGCAATATCTGTCTTGAGATTGTCGACCGTGTAAACCCCACCGTTCGCTTCGACAGCGGTTACGACATCAACCTCACCACCTACGAGCCTGTCACCAAAGTGGAAACAGTGAGCGGCGGCGAGAACCTCGTGAATAACATCTATTGCCCCGCCAACTTCGTGGCTCAGGACAAATACTACTTTATTGACCCGATCGCTTGCGAAATCGCAACCATCAAGTGGGCGGTGCTCGCCGAAGACGGCAACATGTAC
>JAFVDY010000055.1 GCA_017478265.1 Muribaculaceae bacterium
GGGCAGCAGAGCGTGAATCTTGTGTGCCACCACTTCGGTGTTGCCGCGCTCGAGCACCTTGATAGCGCCGTTGACGTAGTTCTCGCCGCGTCGCGAGAAGTAAGCGATTAATGTTTTTGCCATAATTATCCGAGTGTTTTAGCTGTAGACCATTCGAAATGTTGCTCACGCTCGGTAATCCACCATCGGCCGTCTATTTTCTCATATTTGTCGTAGTAACGAACGGCGTGAACCATGAGTTGGTCGGTTCCGTCTTGTTCGTTGACGAGCGTCGCGAGGGCGTAGCAAGTGCCGGTGGCGTGGGTGTCGTCGATGAAGTCGACGCTCTGTTGTCCGTTCATGTGGAACGAGACTTTAGCCGCACCGAAGGCTTTATACTGGCGGATCATGTCTTGCACGTCGCGCGCTTGCATTCCGAGTTTGTCGCCGAAGTAGACATCGAGTTTGATGTCGGGACGGAATATCTCAACGTAGCAGCCTTGGTTGTTTTTGTCGCTCTCTGTTGCATAATAGTCTACTAACGCCTTCAACTCCATGCGGTCCTGTAAACGAAAATCATTCATAGTTCTTTAGTTTTTAGTTGTTTTGACGCTGCAAAGTTACAGCTAATAATCGTCCTGCCTGTTACACATTTTTCCATTTGATTTACCAAAATTTCATTTTTTGAGTGGGACACAGGTGGGCACCTCTTTCCACCTGACCCTTACCCTCAATCACCGTTGCAAAGGTAGTAGAAGAGTGGTGGCGTTGGCAATGTTAATTTCGTTGTCGTGGAAGTCTGCCGGTTGGCTACGGATGAGTGCGTGAGTTCTCGGCAATGATTGAATATGCGAAGTGGGACAGATGGGACAGTGGGTTTTTGTTCGGTTTGGTATGATTATGCGTATAATTATTAATTAGTGGCCGACGAACGTAAGGGTGACCATCACGCAAATGCGGGTGGGTCACTCGCGGAAGTCGGTAGGGTTCGCACCGAGGTTTTTCATGACATATCGGCTGAAGTGTGCTTGCGATGAGAAGCCGAAGAGGTCGCTAATATGTGTGAATGATAGTGAACGGTCGCGCAACAGTCGGCTGATGTCGAGAGCCGTATAGCGCGTGATCCAATATGCTGCCGGCAGACCGCTTACCTTTTTTGACACCTCGCTGAGGTATTTGGGCGTGACGCAAAGTATGTCGGCGTAATATCCGATGTCGCGGTTTTTCCGGTAGTCTCCCCTTTCGAGCAGTTCTATAAACTGACTCATAATCTGGTGGTATTGAGAAGAAATTTTGTCGAAGCCGTAGAGAGTCGCGTGGAAATCGAAGAAATCGAGGATCATCGTCTGTACGGAGGCAATCATCATCTCGCGATAGAAGCGGTGTTCGGGATGGGCAAGGCGCTGTTGAATGTTGTCGAAGTTGGTCGCGCATCGCCGTTGTTGCTCCGGATTAAGGCGCATGATGGGGTTGTCGAATAGCGCGAGATGTCCGCGCATTCCATAGTTGCTTTGCGGGGTTGAGACTTCGATAAACTCCTGAGTGATGTAAACCACCACTACGTTGAAGTCGTCGGTTGGTCTGATGTTGCGCACGAGGTCGGTGCGTCGCGGAATTATCAAGCAATCGCCGGCTCGAAAGTTGAATTGTCGTCCTATGTGTTCGAAGTCGCACGCTCCGCTGTAGCAGTAGGCGTGGCAGATGTACCCGGCGAAGGCATCGTGGGCGATACGGTTGAGCGAGCGGTCGATGATGATATGTTGAATCGTTTCCACCGGGTGTTACAGCAGTTTAAATGCGTCGGCATCTTGCCAGACGGGGAATTTCTCGCGGAAGCGCAGCAGCGGGGCGGGGGAGAGGTCGGCTCCTATGATGGGCGAGGTGGCGCGTTGGGCGAGGATTTTTCCTTTGAAGTCGATGATGAGCGACGAGCCCTCGCTATAGTCGGTTCCGGCGGGGTCGGTTCCGCAGCGGTTGGCACCCACCACGTACACCTGATTCTCGATGGCTCGCGCGATAAGCAGTTGTCGCCAGGCCATCTCTCGCGCTTTGGGCCAGTTCGCCACCACGAGCAGGAGGTCGTAATTGTTGTTGACGTTGCGGCAGAACACGGGGAACCGCAGGTCGTAGCAGAGGATGAGCTTGATGTTGAACCCGCGGTATCGAATGATGGGAGCCTCGCGCGTACCTTTATTATAAAGATTGGCCTCTCCGCCGGGAGTGAAGAGGTGCCGTTTGTCGTAGAACGTGTCGTCGCCGTTGGGCTCGATGAAGAAGGCGCGGTTGTAGAGCTGCGAGGCTGTGGTGGCGAGGAACGAGCCGGCTATCGCCACGCCATAGTGTGCCGCCATGCGATGCAGCAGCGCGATGGTGTCGCCGGTGTTGCGTTCGCCCAAGTCGAGCGCTTGTTCGCGGCCCTCGGTGAGCACACCTGTCGAGAACATCTCGGGCAGTACCACGAGGTCGGTATCCTCGGGGATGTTTCGCATGTTTCGCTTGAGTTGCTCGATGTTGGCGGCTTTGTCGGCCCAAGCGATGTTATCCTCTATAATCACCGTGCGCAGCGTGCGCGAAAACCTTGTAGACATTTATTTAAATTAAAA
>JAFVDY010000056.1 GCA_017478265.1 Muribaculaceae bacterium
AAGAGTGCCAACGAGCGCTTTGCCGGCGCTGTAGAGACCTATACCATCGAGGCTATGATGCAGGACGGCAAGGCATTGCAAAGCGGCACATCGCACTTCTTGGGTCAGAACTTCGCTAAGGCGTTTGATGTCAAGTTCCTCAACAAGGAGAACCAGCAAGAATACGTTTGGGCCACCTCGTGGGGCGTTTCCACACGCCTGATGGGCGCACTCATTATGACGCACAGCGACGACAACGGCTTGGTTCTGCCACCTCACTTGGCACCGATACAAGTGGTTATTATTCCCATTTACCGCAACGACGAGCAGCTTGCCGTGGTGAACGCCCGTGTTGAGCCCATAGTGAAGCAACTGCGCGAGCTCGGCATCTCGGTTAAATACGACAATGCCGACAACAAGCGCCCCGGATTCAAGTTTGCCGACTACGAGCTTAAGGGTGTGCCTGTGCGTTTGGTGATTGGCGCTCGCGACATCGAGAACGGCACCATAGAGGTGATGCGCCGCGACACACTTGAGAAGTCGGTGGCACAGCTCGATGGTATAGTTGACCACGTTAAGAACCTGCTGGAGGAGATTCAGACCAATATCTACACCAAGGCTCTGAAACATCGCGAGTCGATGACCACACGAGTTGACAGCTACGATGAGTTCAAGCGTGTGCTTGAGGAGAAGGGCGGGTTCATTCTCGCTCACTGGGACGGCACTCCCGAGACCGAGGATCGCATCAAGGAGGAGACAAAAGCAACCATCCGTTGCATCCCGATGGACGCGCCCGACGAGGAAGGAGTCGACATGCTCACCGGCAAGCCTTCGCACCGCAGGGTGGTATTTGCCCGCAATTACTGAAAAAAGTAAGGCGATAAAGCGATTTTTTGACCAAAAAGTTGCGCAAGTGAATAACTTGTTGTACCTTTGCAAGGTCGAAAGAGACTAAAGCGTTCTTTGAATTATCAAACCGAAAAAGTTCCACATCAAAGTAGATTGGGATACTCTTCAAATTTTTATGAAATGCCGAGACCGGTATCCGCATTAATGGCGGGCCTCGACCTTCGTCAGGAGGTGCTTTTACGCCGGAGGATTACAAAGATGCGGATGCTCTCAAATCCTGTATTTATCGGAGTTTCATCACATCCTTTGGTGTGGATTTCTTATAAAGGGCGACATGCGAGCGGTTAAATTCCGCTTCATGTCGCCCTTTCTATATTCGGTTCTTACTCAGCGAGTTTACTTCTTGAGGATAGCGTCGTAGAGGGTGGAGATGTCGCCCACGTTGATTTGTCCGTCGCCGTTTACATCGGCTTTCGAGCGATAAGTTAAATCTGTTCCGAGTATTACGGCGTAGACTGTGCTCACGTCGCCCACGTTAATCTGTCCGTCGGCGTTGACATCGTAGTTTTGAGCCACGAGGAAAGCGCTTGATTGTCCGCCACTTACAAGTTTCCCGTTACTATAATAATTGGCTGTGACGATATATCGTACACCCGGGGTAAGGTCGGAGAAAGAGCATTGCGTGGTGTAGGTTGTGCCTGAGCCTACACTGACCTTTACCGACTTACTAAAGTTGGTGGCAGTAAACCTTGTTCCGCCGTCGGTGTTGCTGAAAAGGCGGAAAATAATCAGGTCGGAATAAGCCGACGTTCCGTTGTTCTTTACCTTTGCGGTGACTCCGGCTACAGTGCCATTGAGGGTGCCGGCGGAGATGTTGGCGACGGTAGGTGTGATTGTAAGCGATGCCGCAGGGCTGGCTTCAATTGTAACCGTGCCGGTGTAAAGCACATTGTTGCCGTTGACGTCGTCGGTAAGTTTTACGGTTTTAGTGCCGCTGCTTGATGGCGTGAAATGCACACGCCCTACCTTATATGAAGAGGTGGTGACTACGCTATTTGCACCGGCCAATTTGCCGTCGAGGAAGAGGTAGACGATATGATAATCGTTGGCCGCGGCGGTCGAAGCGTTGAACTTAAGAGCCATGTTGTGTCCCACCTTTCTCTCTCCCTCGAAACTGGGATTTTGGATTTGGAAGCCGGCTTTATGAGCAGAATAAGGTGTGAGCGTGACCGTGTTGCCGCTGATAGTAGCCTTTACATAATTCTCGGCGGCACCCACAACCGGTTTCCACGTCGAAGAGCCATATCGCCTTGCGAGCGCTTTAAAGTAGTAAGTGCCTGAACTCTTACCTGAGCCGAAAGTAATTGAAGTACGATAAGTGGCGTAGTAGGAAGCTTGAATGTTGCGATTGCTTGCGAAATGGGTGATGCTCACGGGAGTTTCGTCGGTGATATTGTTGAAGAGCCCCCAGGCGATGTCGTAGTTTCCCTCGAAATTTGATTTGTTCCAGAATGACCCTTGAATGACGGTAGAGAAGTTGGTGTTGGTTGATGAGCGCGATACCGAAGTAGCGGTGACCCCCGGAGAACTTTCAGTCACGTTAGAGGAGTAAATAGGAAAGAACGAGAGCACATCACCGTAATCGGTGTTAGAGCCTGTGCGCAACGGCTGGATACCCACGATTGCCCGCAAGTCGACCACATAGCCGTCGTTACCGTCGATGCTACCGGTACCACCGCCGTCGGGATTAAGTACATCAAGGGCGAAATACCCGTCCTGGTATCCGTACCACCCCCAGTTGATATGGAAGAGCGCTTTCGCCTTGTCGTATCCATCGCAAACGAATGCGTGACCGCCTGTGGTTTTGTTAGCCATAAGAATTACGGGCCGTCCGGCGGCGAGCTCAGTGTAGATCATGTCCTGCCACGAAGCCGCGGTATACTCGGTGCGCCCCTTCACCGTCACCCCGCCGTTGTAGCCGAAATAGGTGTAAAGCGGTATGGGATTTGTGGTCGCGCCGGACGCGTCCACGCCATAGTTCATTGATAGCGCTTGTCCGCAATATCGCATTAGCTTTGCCACGGCGGCGTTGGCGGCCGACGTGGTTGAGGTCTCGGTGGAGGCGTAATAGTCTTTCATCGCGCTCCAGTTGAAGGTGGTGGAAGGCAACGAGGCGATAGTGGTTCCTTTGAGGTCGCGATCATCTGGCGTGTAAGCGGGAATTGCCTTCGCCGTAGTTGGCCATTTGAAATAGTACATCACCTGTGCCAAAGCCGTTGCGGCGCACCCCGTTACTGTATAGTTGCTTCCGCTCTTGGGACACTGGAAGTAGAATGGAGCGTCTTGTCCCCAGCGGCAAGTGAGCATGGGGGCGATGTCGCCTTTGTTGATGGCGAGCAGACTTACTCCCTGGGGCTGCGATGCGGCTGCAGCTGCAGCTGTAGTAGCATCATCTAAGCTACCTATAGCTTCCGCATACATATCGAGCATGCTCTGCGCGCCCTCGCCGAGCGAATGTGGGCCGAAGGCTCCCTCGTCGCTATAGGCGAGAATGACGCGTGCGCGGTCGTCGCCGGCC
>JAFVDY010000057.1 GCA_017478265.1 Muribaculaceae bacterium
AATTAAAAAACAATAACATAAACAAGGATTTGTAAATCATGGCAATAACTTACATGACCCAAGAGGGTTACAACAAGAAGATGGCTGAGCTGTCGCATCTGGAGAACGTGGAACGCCCCGATGTGGTACGCGCCATAGTGGAGGCTCGCGAGAAGGGTGACCTGAGCGAGAACGCCGAATATGACGCCGCCCGCGAGCGTCAAGGCCTGCTCGAGGCAAAAATCTCGGAACTGAAGACACTTATAGCCGGCGCGCGCATTATTGACGCCAGCAAGATTAACACCGACGAGGTGGCGCTGATGAATAAGGTGACAATCAAGAACATCAAGAACGGCGCTAAAATGACCTACACCATAGTGGGCGACACCGAGGCCAATATGCGCGAGGGAAAGATCTCAATCAGTACTCCCATCGCCAAGGGTCTGCTTGGCCACAAGGTGGGCGACAAGGTGGAAGTGAAAGTTCCCGCCGGCGTGATGCAGTTTGAAATTCTCGAGATTGGTATCTAAGCGTTAGTTGAAAAAATAAATAACCGCAAATATGGCATCGATTTTCAGCAAGATAGTAGCCGGCGAGATACCGAGCTACAAGGTGGCGGAAGATGAGCGTTACTACGCCTTCCTCGACATCAATCCCGTGGTGAAGGGTCACACACTGGTGATTCCCAAGCACGAGGTGGACTACATTTTCGACCTCGAGAGCGAAGAGTATAAAGGACTGTGGGCGTTTGCCCAAAAGGTGGCGCGTGCGCAGAAGGCGGCCTTGCCGTGCGCCCGGGTGGGCGTGGCTGTGATGGGCCTCGAGGTGCCTCATGCCCATATCCACCTGCTGCCCATCAACCGCGAGGGCGACATGAACTTCGCCAAACCTCACTTGAGCCTCCCCGCCGAGGAGATGCGGCAGATTGCCGCCGCCATCGCCTCGAAGATGGAGTAAATGATGAATTGAAATTATATTAAAGGGTGAAGCGTCGGGCTTCACCCTTTTACTGTAAAGGATAGAAAGTGGGTCGAATTATGGTGGATTGTGTGATACGCGGATTAAACGACGTGGGGCGTTTAATCCGCGTAATTGTTGCCGGAGAGGGGGCGAGGTTAGAGTTGGTAGTCGGGCACTTCGAAGGTGGTGCCGCGGTTGATGTCGCCTGTTTGCAGGCCGAGCTTGAGCCACTTCATGCGTTGTGCGCTGGTGCCGTGGGTGAAGCTCTCGGGCACCGCAGTGCCGCGCGCTTTCTTTTGGAGGTAGTCGTCGCCGATTTTCTGGGCGCAGTTGATGGCTTCCTGAAGGTCGCCGTCCTCGATTGAGCCGAAGAGCTTATTGTCGTGGTGTGCCCACACACCGGCGTAGAAGTCGGCGAGCAGCTCCAGTCGCACGCTCAGGGCGTTGGCTTTGGCGCTGTTTTGTCCGTACTGCGACATCGCCTGGTGTACCTGTCCCAAGCGTCCGGTGAGGTATTCGACGTGGTGTCCCACCTCGTGGGCTATGACGTAGGCGTAGGCGAAGTCGCCGTCGGCGCCCAGCTGTTGCTTCATGCTCAGGAAGAAGGAGAGGTCGATATACAGACTTTGGTCGGCGCTGCAATAGAACGGTCCCATGGCGCTTTGGCCCTGGCCGCAACCGGTGCTGGTGGAGCCGCTGTAGAGCACGAGCTTTGGAGGCTCATATTTGCCGAGGCCTTCCTGTTGGAAGATTTCGGTCCACACGTCCTCGGTGCCGGCAAGGATTTGCCGCGAGAATTTAGCGAGTTCCTCTTCCTCGGCGCTGAACTCCTGGTTGCCCACTTGCTGTGATCCGGCACCCTCGATTACGCTGTTGAGCATCGATGGGTCGAGCGAGCATTGTCCGCCTCCCAGCAGCGACATCAGCAGTATGATGATTATACCGGACATACCGCCGCCCAGTCCCAGTTTCATGCCACCGCTCATGCCGCGGCGATCCTCGTAGTTAGTACTTTCTCTGCGTCCTTCTAAGTTCATATTGATATGTTTTTAAGTTGTTTTCAGGTTGCAAAGGTAATGTTTTTGTTGATATTTTTAAAGATTTTGAAAATTTTTTTTCATTTGTTTCAATAAAATTTGCGTTTCGGGCGTTTATTTAAAGAAGAAACCGAGAAAACGAGAGCTGATGAAAATCTTATTGCTGGGCGACGCGAGCAACTTGCACAACACCCTGGCCGTGGAATTGCGGCGTGAGGGTCACAGCGTTGTGGTGGCGAGCGACGGTTCGCGGTGGATGGATACCGACCGCGACATCACGTTGCGCCGCGGCTCCGGCATGCTGGGCACAGCGCGCTATTTGGGCAAGCTGGCGCTTACTCTGCCCCGGCTGCGTGGCTACGACGTGGTGCAGCTCGCGGGCCCTATGTTCCTGCAACTGCGCCCCGAGAAGCTGCGTCACATACTGAGCTACCTGCGCAAGCACAACCGCCGCGTGATGATGACAGCTCTCGCCACCGACCCAACCTATTACGCGGCGTGCCACGACGGCACCACCTATCGCTACAGCGACTACCGGATAGGCGGCGAGCCGTCGCCGTTCACGCTCTCACGCGAGTATCGCGAGCGTCATCACGCCGACTGGACGCTGCCCGCTGTCACCGCTTATCACGCGCACTTGCTCGAGCAGGTGGACGGCGTGGTGGCGTGCCTGTGGGAGTACTATGCCGCCTATCGCCGCTACGCTCCGCGGGTGGCGCTGAGCTATAGCGGCATTCCCATCGATACCGACCGGCTGGTGCCGCAGCGGTCGATCGATACTGTGCCCGAGCGCATACGCCTCTTTATCGGTATCCAGCGCGAGCGCACTATCCTCAAGGGCACCGACCGCTTGCTGGCGGCGGCGCGGCGCGTGGCGGCGCGCCACCCCGATCGCGTCGAGCTCGATGTGGTGGAGAATCTGCCCTATAAGCAATATATCGGCCGCATGGCGCAAGCCCACGTGATATTGGACCAACTATACAGCTATACCCCCGCCACCAACGCGCTCATAGGCATGGCGCAGGGGCTGGTGGCGCTCTCGGGCGCCGAGCCCGAGTACTACTCGCTGATAGGCGAGACGGCCAACCGTCCGATTGTAAACGTGTCGCCGCTGGTAGAGGGCGACATCGAGCGCCAGCTCGAGGCGCTGGTGGAGCGCCGCGACCGTTTGCCGGCGATGGCGGCGGCGAGTCGCGCCTTTGTGGTGAAGCACAACGCGGCGCCGGTGGTGGCGAGCCGCTTTGTGGAGATGTGGCGGAAGTAGGAATTAGAGATTGGGAATTAGGATATTAGAGGAATCGCGATGACGTTACAATTACTTATATCGACGCTTGACGGCGGCATCAACAGTGTGGCCGACTTGCTGCTGCCCGCTCGCGAGGGCGTGAGCTATCTGGTGTCGTGGCAGCATACGCTTGGGGCGGCGCCGGTGGAGGTGCCGCGCGAGCTGCGTAGGCCCGACGTGGCGCTGCTCGAGATGAACGGCACCGGGCTGAGCCGCAACCGCAACAATACGCTCCGTCACGCCACGGGCGACATCCTGCTCATCGCCGACGACGACTGCCGCTACCGCGCCGAATGGCTCGACGCGGTGGTAGCCACCTTCGAGCGGCACCCGACGCTCGCGTTGGCCACCTTCCAAATGACGAGCGCGCTCGCTCCCAAGAGCTATCCCGACCACGAGTTCTCGCACTCCGGCCGCCGTCCGCGCGGCTATTATGTGACGTCGTTCGAAATCGCGCTGCGGCGCAGTGCCGTGCAGGGCGTGGTGAGCTTCGACGAGCGCTTCGGGCTGGGAGCGCCTATGCTGCTGGGCGGCGAGGAGGAACTTTTTGTTGAGGCGGCGTGCGCCGCCGGTCTCGACTGCCGTTATTTCCCCACGGTGGTGGTGCGTCACGACCATGCCACCACGCGGGAGAGCCGCGCCACCGTGCCCGGTTTGCTCATGGCGCGTGGGGCCTACCTCAAGCTGAGCCGTCGCTATCGGCGCACGGCCTTGTTGCGCCCCCTGCTGATAGCATGGCGCATCCATCGCCGCCACCATTACCCCTACGGCAAAGCCCTCGCCCACATCTACCGCGGCTACACTATGGTGTGATTATTACCGTGGTTTGGGTGTTGGGCTATTTGTGGGGATTTGTGGCGGTGAGTGGGTGGCGTAGGCGGTGGAGTAGGGAGTAGAGGCGGGGGTGGCGTCGGCGGAAGCGTTCGAGGGGTGGCAGCCAGCTGCCGGCGAAGTGGTGTATGGTGGCGGTGTTGGCGCTGAAGTGGGTGTCGGTGGCTCCCCATGCGAGGGGGCAGAAGAAGTCGCGCGGATAGATGGTGACGAGTCCGGGCAGGTGTTGCAGGGTGCCGTCGAGTCGGAGTCCGTGGTCGAGCATCATTCGGGTGATGACGGTGACGTTGGTGGTGGTGTCGGTGCTGCCGTCGGGAGCGACGAAGTGCCTGCCGTTGTAGTAATCCAGCAATTGTTTTGCCCAAGCGCCGTGTGGCTCGCTTGCCATGATGCCGGTGGGCACCTTCTCGGGCGTCTCGAAGCCGGTGAAGGCCTCGCGGTCGAGAAACTCGTCGAGTGGCCTGAGTACCTCGACGTCGGTGTCCATGTAGATGCCGCCCTCGTGATAGAGGGCGTAGAGGCGGACGACGTCGGTGACGAAGGCGTATTTGCCTCGGTCGTAGGCCTCGCGTGTGTAGGGGTAGCTGTCGAGGTCGAAGTTGTCCTCGTTCCATTCGCGCAGCTCGTAGTCGGGCAGGTGTCGCCGCCACGAGGCTATGCACCGCTCGGCGAGCCGGGGCTTACGTCCTCGGCCGAACCAGCAGTAATGGATTACACGCGGAATCATATATTTATGTATAATTTTAACCGCGTGGTTACATCGGGCGGCGGAAGTCGGCGGCGTACATGGCGTCGATGAGCTTTGCGTATCGCTTGTTGATTACGGCTCGGCGTATCTTGAGCGTGTTGGTGAGCTCTCCGCTTTCCATCGAGAAGGGTCGTGGCAGCAGCACGAAGCGTTTTATTTGCTCGTAACTTGCGAGATCCTTTTGGTAGCCTTCGATGTTGGCCTCGATCATCTTGCGTATGTCGGGGTTGTTGACAAGGTCCTCGTTGCTCTTGGTGTCGATTTTCTTTGTCGCGGCGTATTCGTGCAGTGCCTCGAAGTTAGGCACGATGAGCGCCGACACGTATTTGCGTCCGTCGCCAATGATTGCCACCTGCTCGATGTATCGGTCCTGTCCGAGCATAGTCTCGAGCACTTGTGGGGCGATATATTTGCCGTTGGATGTTTTGTAGAGGTCCTTTAGCCGCTCGGTGAGGATAATTTCTCCGTTGGCGTTGATTTCGCCGCAGTCGCCGGTGTGGAACCAGCCGTCGGCGTCGATGGCTGCCGCGGTCTCCTCGGGTTTGTTGTAATAGCCTTGCATCACGGTCGGGCCTTTGACGAGGATTTCGTTCTGTTCGCCAATCTTCACCTGCACACCCGGGATTGGGGTTCCCACGGTGCCGAGCGTCCATCCCTCATGCTTGTAGAAGCACACGCTGGCGTTGGTCTCGCTCAGTCCGTAACCTATGCAGATGGGAATTCCCACGGCGTGTAGGGTCTCGGTGATATTGTCGCTGAGCATAGCTCCCGCGGTGGGGAAGAGTTTGCCGTCCTCGATGCCGATGGCGGCCCGCAGGCGTCGGTACACCTTCTTCTCGAAATATTCATATTGCTTTGCCAGCAGCAGCGGCGGCTTTTTGCCCAGTCGCAGGTAGTTCATGTGATACGACTTACCCACGCTAATAGCTCTCTTGAAGAGCATTTTCACCACGGGCTTCGCCTTGTTGAGGTTGTCGTAGATGGCGGTGTATACTTTCTCCCAGAATCGTGGCACTGAGCACATGATGGTGGGTCGTATTTCCTTCACCGTCTTCTGTATCTCCTTGGGGTTAAGGTTGATAGCGACGCGAATGCCGTGGCATAGGCAGTACATGGTCCATCCGAGCTCGAAAATGTGGCTGAACGGCAGGAAGCTGAGCGATAGGTCGTTCTCGTCGTCGACCGGCAGTCGCATTCCATGTGCCATCATGGCGGCGTTGAAGTTGTTGTGGCTGAGCATGACGCCCTTAGGCACACCTGTGGTGCCGCTGGTGTAGATGAGGTACATGAGGTCGTCGTTCTGGCTTGCCTCTTTGCGTTTTTTGACGAGCGTTTTCACCTTATCGGTCTCGTTGCTGCCGCGCGTGAGCCATTGTCGCCACATGAGAGTGGTGCTGTCGAGCGCGTCGAGCACGACGCGAGTGTCGAGCACGACGAGCGTTTTGAGCGAGGAACATTCACGTTGCAGCTCACGTCCTATCTCGTATTGCCGCTGGTCGCCTGCCATGAGCACCTTGGCTCCGGAGTCGTTGATGATATATTTCGCTTCGTCCTTGCTGCTGGTGGCGTAGATGGGTACGGGTACGGCACGGTTGTAGAACGAGGCGAAGTGGGTGATAAGAATCTCGGGACAGTTGTTGGTGAAAATGGCCACCTTGTCGGTCTCGGCCACGCCGGCGGCGGCGAGCGAGGCGGCGCAACGGTCAATGTCGTGGCTGAACTCCCGCCACGAGAGCGAGGTCCAGGCGCCTGTTTGGTAGTCCTTGAAGCGGAATTGTTCGCGGTCTTTATATTTGCGCTCTTGTGCTGCGATTAAACTTACAAATTGATTCATTTCGTTTCGTTATTTTTTGAAATTTGTAGAAGGAGGTAGTAAAAAACGGTTTAACAAGCCGCCTGAAAGGCGGAACCTTTTAATATCCCCACCCTAAGCGAAGCGCAGGGTAGGGTGCGCTTATGGCCGGCATACTTCGATAAGTACGCCAAACGACATGATATATTGAACTTGTATAACTCATTATGCTTATGTTGGGGTCGCCTTTCAGGCGACGAGTTCTCTATTTCTCTTGACCCCGGCCTGCGTCGCTTCGCCTCCTTAGGCCGGGGTTATTAAAAGGGTTCGCCCTTCGGGCGAGCGTCATCTCCGATTTCGGTCCCCCGGCCTGCGTCGCTTCGCATTATACGTTGCAGCTTTCATATTATCAATATTTTAATAATTAATTCTCATTACATTGGGGCGGGTGGGGTGGCGCTTTGTCGCACTCGCTTGATGTCGAGCACCTTCTCGATCTCGTGGTCGATTTGCTCGTACTCGCTGTGCTGGCTCTTGAATTCCGGCACGAATCGCTTCATTGCCATCACCATGTCGTGGACGTTGCCGTCGCGCGCCTCATCTATAATATAGTTGATGCTGGCGAGCACCTCGGCGAAGTTGTAGGTTCGCACCTTGGCGATCATGATTTTGTCGTTTTCGGTGCTGATTGTTTTCTCCTTGTCGTTGAGCAGTTCCTCGTAAAGTTTCTCCCCCGGTCGGAGTCCCACCTCCTCTATTTTGATGTCGACGTGCGGTTTGAGTCCGGCGAGCGAGATCATACGCTCGGCGAGGTCGTAGATGCGCACCGGCTCTCCCATGTCGAAGATGTAGATTTCACCGCCGTGCCCCATGCATCCCGCTTCGAGCACGAGCGAGCACGCCTCGGGAATGGTCATGAAGTAGCGTATAATGTCGTGGTGGGTGACGGTGAGCGGACCTCCGGCGGCTATTTGGCGTCGGAACAGCGGAATCACCGAGCCGTTGCTGCCGAGCACGTTGCCGAAGCGTGTGGTGATAAACTGAGTGCCTCGCCCGCGTCGTCGGGCGTCGGTGAAGAGTGATTGGCAATAAATCTCGGCCAGACGCTTGCTGCATCCCATTATGTTGCTTGGGTTTACGGCCTTGTCGGTTGAGATCATCACAAATTTGTAGACGTTGTATTTCAGCGCGAGGTCGGCCACGTTGCGTGTGCCGTCCACATTGGTGAGGATAGCCTCGGTGGGGTTGATTTCCATCATGGGCACGTGCTTGTAGGCCGCGGCGTGGAACACGAATCGCGGTTTATAGAGGCGGAACGCGAGTTCCATGCGCGCTTTGTTCTGCACGTCGCCCATAAAGAGCACGATGTCGGCGTCGGGATAGTTTTTTTTCATCTCGAGCGAGATGTCGTGCATGGGAGTCTCGGCCTGGTCGACGAGTATGATTTTCGCCGCTTTGTAGGCCGCCACCTGTCGCACGATCTCGCTGCCTATCGAGCCGCAGGCGCCGGTGATGAGCACCGTCGAGCCCTTGATGTTGGACCGCACGAGCGTATTGTTTAGCACGATCGGCTCCCGTCCGAGCAGATCCTCGATTTCCACCTCCTTGATGTGGGTGGAGATATTACCCTCGTCCTGCGCTTGGTCGAGGTCGAACTCCTCCACCTTGTTGATCGACAGCAGCGAGATGTTGCTCTTGATGAAGTGGTCGGCGAGTCCGTTGCGCACCAGGCTGATGTTGGCTGCATTGAAGATGATGGCGTCGATGCCGTTCTGTGTGAGCTCGTTGTCGATGGTGTCGGGGTCGTATTTGTAGACGCGGAAGCCGTTGACTGTGGCGTTCTCTTTCCCCTCCTTGATGCTCAGCAGTCCGATGGGCTCATATTTGCCGTCGATCTCGTTCTTGAGGGCGTTGGCGAGGATGAGCGCGTCGAGCGAGGTGCCGAGCACCACCACCTTCTTCCGCTTTCCGGCTGCTGCTGTGAAGCGGGCGTAAAGGTATTTCACCGTCAGGCGCTCCATCACCAGCAGTGTGAACGCGAGCGCGCCGATGTAGATTATAGCCCAGTAGCCCATGAGTGGCGCGTCGGTGGCCGCGGCCACTACGAGGTTGAGCACGAGCAGCCCCACTGTGGCGCACACCACCACCAGCAGCTCGCGGTATAAGTCCTCGATCACCGACAGGCGTATGACGCAGGTGTAGCTTTTGCTGACGTAGGTGACCACAAAGTAGAATGCCAGCACGATTGCCATGTTGCGCAACACGTTGAGCGCGCCCAGGCTTTGGTGGCCCACAATGTAGTTGCTCGAGGCCGTGATAATGCCGAAGCTCACCACCACTATGAGCATATCGAGCAGCAGTATCACCCACCGTGGCGTGGTGTTGATTCTGAAAGCCCGCATCAAGCGCATAGCGAAAAGTTTATCTAACAGGTACTTAGCCATCTGTTCAGTTCTCCAATGCTATAGTTTGTAGTAGTCTTAATTCACGCTGTGGCGGCTCGAAAGCGCCGTTATTAACCCGCAAAGATACTAAATAATATTTGATACTGCCTACTGTTGCATCGATTTTTTTCAGTAAAAGTGATTTTTTTATCAATTTATAGTGCCGGTTTAAAAATAAATGTCTACCTTTGCCGCTTGATTGAGTGTCGCAACCGGCGGAACAGGGTGTTGCCGGTGCAGGCGCCGAATATGAAATTGTTTAACAGAAATTACTTCTAAAGGTAATAGCTAAACGACAGTAATGAAAAAAATAAAAATTGCGTTCGCAGCGGCGTTAATAGTGATGACATTACCATTGACGTCGTGCTTTAAGGACGAGCCTCTGAACGCTGAGGCCGATATTGAAAAGGCGTATATCCATCTCGACGATCCGTCGACGATGTTCTTCAACGTAACCGATACGCTGGTGAATGTATTGAGTGCCGAAGATGAGATTATATTTCATGTTCGTCAAAGTGCTGATATTAGTAATGTGGCGCTAAATTTCGAGATAACCGATGGCGCAACAATCAGTCCGGCGAATGGCTCGCACCACGATTTCGAATCCGGAGATGTGACATACACAGTAACGAGCCAAGACGGCAAGTGTCAACGTCATTATAAGGTTCACTTCAATCGTGTAACACGAACAGTGACTGAAGAATTGAAGTTTGACTTCGAACATTTCGAAATCATAAAAGACCCTCCCGGTCAATATTATATTTGGCATAACACTTTGGCTGATGGTAGCCTTGGAAATGATTGGACTTCGGGTAATGGCGGGTTTAAATTGAGCTTATCTCAGTCGAAACCTGACGAGTATCCAACATATTCATCGCCAAATGGACTTGATGGAGCGTGTGTGGTGCTTGTCACTCGTGACACCGGTCCGTTGGGTCCAATAGTTGGTAAACCGATAGCCGCCGGCAATATGTTTTTAGGCAAATTTGACACTCAAAAGGCGATGAATGTCGCGACAATTCTCCAGACAACCCGTTTCGGAATTCCATTTGATTTAAAGCCTGTACGTATGACAGGGTATTATAAATACCATCCCGGCGCATTGTTTATCGAGAAGCAAGGTGGCAAAATTGTAGAACGGCCTGATCGTGTTGATGTAGGCGATATTTACGCGGTGTTTTATCGCAATCACGACAGTAATGGCAACTCAATAGTCCTTTTCGGTGACAATGTGCTGTCGAGTGATCAGATAGTTGCCATCGCGCGCATCGAGAAAACCGAGACAACTAACGAGTGGACTGCGTTCGATTTGGCATTTGAATATAAAGAAGAAGTTGACCAAAAGTTGCTTGAGGAGCGCGGTTATAGTCTGACGATTGTTTTCTCGTCGAGTATTGATGGCGCATCATTCGCCGGAGCCATAGGCAGTGAACTTATGATTGACAAAGTGCGCCTTTATACAGAGATTGAAGAGGATTAAAGTCGTGTAACCTATAAGAAGTTAAGAATGAAAAGAGTTATAGCAAGCATATTTTCGTTAATAGTTACTATTAGCGCATTTTCACAGAATGAAGAAACTAATAAGAGTTTTTATCAAGACATCGAGGGCTACGGCCGCGTGGGCTACAACATAGGCGGCAACGCTCCGCTGCCCATGCCTGCCACCATCCGCTCGCTCAACAGCTACACGTTGCAGCCCAACGTGTCGTTCGGTGTCGACGCCTATAAGCCCATCACCGCCCGTTGGGGCGCGATGGTGGGAATCCACTTCGAGAACAAGGGTATGCACATCGATGCCGATGTGAAAAACTACCACATGGAGATTGTGAAAGGTAACGCGAAATTGTCGGGCGTTTTTACCGGAAAGAATAATTCTCGCACAACTCAATGGATGTTTACCGTCCCGTTACAAGCCGTATACTGCATTAGACCGAACTTGAAATTAAAGTTAGGCCCTTATGTATCGTATTTGACGCAGCGAAAGTTTGAAGGATATGCCTATGATGGCTATCTGAGAGTAAACGACCCTACAGGAGAACGTATCGATCTCGGTCATGATGATGGCGAGCGCGGCGATTATGAGTTCAACGGCGATATGCGTAAGTTCCAGATGGGTCTCGACCTGGGCATCGACTGGCTGTTCGCGCGCCGCGTGGGAATGTATGCCGACCTGCAATGGGGCCTGACGGGCACCTTCCGCGGCGACTTCAAGACTATCGAGCAGACGCTCTATCCCATCTATGGCACCATAGGTATAATGTATAAAATAAGGTGAAAATATGAATAAAGCAGTTTTTATTTTAATTCTATCTTTATCGACGTATTTAGGGGCTTATTCGCAGACTTTTACTTTCCATTATGCCGATTGGCTTCAATATGAAAATGGTGAGGAACCTGAGAATCTTGTTTTGAGGCCTTTTGTGACATGTGATATAGATATCTCTCGTCAAGTGGACGGAAAGTATACTTTTCAGTTAACTGATTTATATCTTCAGTTTTCAGATGAAAACGAACGTCATTACATGGGTACTTTGATTTTACAAAATCTTGAAGATATGAAGTTTAGTGATGATTATATCACATTGGTGGCTGAAAGAGATAGTGCAAGGTATAGTCCAAGTTTGTCGACAGGCGAAATAGGTGCAGGCTATTATACTCCCCATCATATTTCTCTTTTGGCGCAATTTAATGAAGACCACATTAAATTTCGTATAATTGGCGATTATACAGAGATAGTTGGTGGTAGTTTTCACCCTCAACTCTCAACTGACACGTTCCCAGTATATCATATTGGTGATATTAACAAAGATGGTTATGTTAATGCGTTAGATGTAAGTGAACTATATGATATTATTATTAATGGTAATCAGAATGAATAAAAAATCGCCATATTATGAGAACGGAAAATGGCGAAAGGTGATATGACTTAAACATACAATTAAGCGAAATAATAGCAAACAATATTTTAAAACTAAATTACAGTTTAATTATTAAGAAAATTTTTACTTTAATTGCAGCAACTGTAGTAGCAGTCGGTGCTATTGCGAATGATTACACCGGCTCATTGTCGGTGCTTATTAATGGATTTGGAAATCCGCAAGAAGAAACTATTGAGATTAGTAAGCAAGACAACCAAAGTGATGAAGGCTTCAATCTCTACACTTTGAGCATCAAGAACTTTACTCTCGCGGTTGAAGGTTTCTCAATGCCGGTAGGTAACATTGTTGTGGAAGACCTCCCTGCTTACAGCTTCAACGGCAAGAATCTTGTCCTAAGTAATAAAAAAGTGTTCATTACAGCCGGCGACAAGGAAGGTGTTGAGTATTGGCTTGGTCCCGATCAGCTTAAAGAAGGAGTTAATATCTCTCTGGTAGGTAAGTTTGACGAAACCACCGCGCTTGTCGACATTGTCATAGATTTACGTACCGAGTTAGGGCAGCTTATCTACGTCAACTTCGACAACAACGCCGCTCCCGGCCCGCAGCCCGAGCCCGGCAAGAAGGGCGACCTCAACGGCGACGGCTCGGTGAACGCCGGCGACGTCTCCGCGCTCTACGAGCTCATCCTCAACCCCGAGCAGTAAGCGAGCGCAGCGAGTGCACGAGTGCACAATGTAGCATGCCGCAGCAAGATGTAACGATACCCTGAAAGGGTAAAGAGTGCATAGGCAGGGGTAAGCGCGAAGCGCGCAACCCCTGTGAGCGGCGGCAAGCACCAATAAAAGCACCCTGAGAGGGTGCGAGTATAAAAGCTACGACGAATGGCATCAACACTAACACAAATAGTGCTCCACGTGGTTTTCCACACAAAGCCAAAGCGTACCAACATCCGCGATTGCGACCTTACGCGACTTTTCGAGTATATCGCCGGAGTGGTGAATGGCTTAGGTGGTGCTACTATACAGGTTGGTGGGATGCCCGACCATGTGCATATCCTGATGCTGATGACGAAGAACATGTCGGTCGCCGATTTTGTGAAGGAGGTGAAAATCTCGTCCAGTAAATGGTTGCGAACGATAGATATGCATTTTTACAACGCATTTAATTGGCAATCAGGGTATGGAGCCTTCTCGGTGAGTCCATCATTAATTGAGACTACTCGCAATTATATCGCCAATCAAGCGCAACATCACCGCAATCGGTCCTCATTTGAGGAGCTGCGTTATATCCTTAGGGGTTATGGCGTGAAATATGATGAGAGGTATTTGTTTGACGAGTAGACGAGTACTCGCACCCTTTCAGGGTGCAAAATGGTGGTGATCCGATGCCCCGGCACAGGGGTTGCGCACTTCGCGCTTACCCTTGCCTATGTACTCTTTACCCTTTTAGGGTATTGATACATGAGGTTATCCGTTGGATTGCCGCCCCCCCCGGCACAGGGGTTGCGCACTTCGCGCTTACCCTTGCCTATGTACTCTTTACCCTTTCAGGGTATTGATACATGAGGTTATCCGTTGGATTGCCGATGCCCCCGGCACAGGGGGTCGCGCGCTTCGCGCTTACCCCTGCCTATGTGCTCTTTACCCTTTCAGGGTATTGATACATGGGTAATTTGAGAATTATTAATTTTTTTTGATAATAAATTTTAACGTATGAAGAAACTTATTTTTACACTTTCGATGCTGATGCTCACCATCGGGGCATGGGCTACCGAATATAGCGGTACGCTCACTGTCACCGTCAATGGTGAGAGTACGTCGGTAGAGTCCACCATCTCGCTTGTGGACAATGGCGGCGGCAGCTACACGCTGAGCATCAACAATTTCATGCTCGACGGCATCCCCGTGGGCAACATCGTGGTGACCGCTCCCGGCACCACCGCCAACGGCCTGACGAGCATCGTCACCAGCGAGACCATCCAAATCGCCGCGGGCGATCCCACCGTATCGGAGGAATGGATGGGTCCCATTTTGGGCGATGTGCCCATCAACATGGTGCTGGCGTTCAACCAGTACGCCATGACCACCAACATTGATATTTATATGGCCCAACTCGAGCAGAATATCAATGTTAAGTTCGCGCAAGACGGCGAACAGACCGGCTACCAAATCAAGAACAGCAACTTTGAGAACTTCAAGAACAACGGCGAGCCCTTCGCCTGGCACGGCTTCAAGAGCGCCACAGGTAGTTTTGCCGGCATGGCTCAAAGCACGCTCGCATCAAGCGACGACGTGCGCACCGGCGCAACCGGCACAAAAAGCGCTGTTGTCACTTCCGGCAGTGTATTGGGTATTATCAATAACGGTACTATGACCACCGGCCGACTTAATGCCGGAAGTATGTCTGCCGCCAACACTGCCAACTGCAGCAAGATGGATATGAATGCAAAGGACAATGACGGCAACACGCTTGTAGACACTAACGGCGACCCGTACTACACCGTGATGCACGGCCGCCCCGACGCGTTCACCTTCTGGCTGAAGTTCTCGCAGGGAACGGCGCAGACCACTTATAAATACGCCTCGATGAGCGCCATCATCACCGACGGCACCGCCTATCAAGACCCGGAGGACCAGACGTACACCAACAAGCTCGCGACGTCGAAGAAAACCGACATCACCACTTGCGGCTGGACACAGTTCACCGTGCCTTTCGACTATATCGACAAGAATGTTGACGGCAAGGCACTGCTCGTCACTTTCTCGACCAACGCCACCCCCGGTAAGGGTAGTAAGGGCGACAAGGTGTTTGTCGACGACATCGCATTGGTCTACAATGCCGCTATCACCGGCATCAAGGTGAAGGGCAACGACCTGGAGGGCTTCGACCCCGACGTGTATGAGTACAACTTCACTCTCGCCGACGGCGAGACCTTCAGCGACAGCGACATCGACGCCACTTACATCAGCGAGCACGCCTACCTGGTGAAGAAGGTGGTTGCCACCGCTGATGGCGGCTATAAGCTGTTTGTGGCTGTGGTTAGCAACGACCTCACCACCACCAAGGTGTACACCATCAACTATGCTCCCGCTCCCAAGCATTACTTCCTCACCGGCACGTTCAACAGCTGGAATGAGGGCGACGGTATGACCGAGCTCGTTTACAACGAGGAGACCGGCAAATATGAGGCCGACCAAGCAATGGGCGAGAACGCCGAGTTCAAGCTCAAGGACGGCGAGGGCGTATGGTACGGCGCGCAGAGCGACGGCAACTTCGCTATCACTCAGGAGATGGTTACCAATGGCGACTATATCACCATCCTCAAGGACGGC
>JAFVDY010000058.1 GCA_017478265.1 Muribaculaceae bacterium
CACGGACGCGCCACAAGGCCGCAGTGCGGCACCCACTCGGTGCCGGTCACGCTGGGATGATCGAAGCGCACTCCCGCGTCGAGCGTCAGCCACGACACCACCTGCTGGCGGAAGTCGGCGTACACACCCCACTCGTTGCGATGCGAGCGGCCGCTCTGCTTGTTAGGCGTGTCGAGCACCTCTCCCGTCTCCTTCGACGTGTAATAGGCGTTGCCGTAGATGTGCTGATAGTCAACGCCCACGGTGATGCGATTGCCCTCGAAGGCGCGCACACTCTGATACACCGACACGCCCGTCAGCGCGTCCTTCGAGCGGAAGTAGCGAGCGGTGGGCTTCGACGGGTCGTCGGTACCGTCGTCAATCTTGTGCCGGCCGAAGTTGGTGTACACACTCACGCCGCCGCTCGTGCGCTCATAGTTATTCTCTACCGCGGCCTCCACCACTCCGCGTGTAATCCATTGGTCGGCGTCATACAGGGGCTTGTCCTCGCTGCCGGGATACGACGCGTCGAAGTGCGTGATGTCGGCGTCGAGCCGCGCGCGCCAGTGCTTGCTCAGCTCGTAACCTAACTTCACGAAGCCGCCGTATTGCACAAAGCCCATGCGCGGACGATGGTTGTCGCTGCGACCATATTGCGCCGCCACGGTGCTGCTGAAGCGCCCGCGCTTCACCTGATTGCTCACCTCGGCCTGAACCGTGCCCCAACTGCCGGCGCCAAGGTTCAATGTGGTCCGTACGCCGTCGGTGGCCATTCCGCGCGTCACTATATTTATCACGCCGCCCATAGCGTTGCTGCCGTAAAGCATCGACGCCGGACCGCGCACCACCTCCACGCGCTCAGCGAGAAGCGTCTGGTAAGCGTCGCTGATCGGATGCCCGTAGATGCCGTTATACTGCGGATGACCGTCAATCAACACCATCAGCTGGCCCGAACCGCCGCTCACGCCGCGCAGGGTCAATCCGCCCGCGCCGCCGTTCGACACGCCGTAGCCCATCATCGCGCGCGACGTGACAAACAATCCGGGCACTTCCTGCATCAGCGTGGGCAACACCGATGTCTGATGCGTCTCCGTCAACCGCTCACGCTCCACCACGCTCACCGTGAACGGCAACTGACGCACGTCGGTGGCCGAACGGCTTCCGGTCACCACCACTTCGTCCAGCCTCAACGTGTCGCTTTGGGCATATATCGCGCTACCGAACGCGGTAGCCACTGCTGCTATCATCAGCGAGATAATCAGTCTCTTCATTTCTCTTGTTTTGGCTTGTATACAATAAAGGCCGCCAATCGTGTTTACGGCGGCCTTGTTCTTTCTTTATTATTTCTTATCAATGTTTACCACCACATATTTCTTCGAGCCGAGGCCTATCTGCTCGGCGTAGTCCACAGTGTGGGTGCCGTGCTGGCGGGCGATGCGCTCCATCAGCGGCTTGGCGTCGTCGCCGGCAGTGCTCGTGTGGCGGAACACCAGGTCGAGGCACGCCTGATCCAATGCCACGGGATCAGTCGATGCAAGTATGCCCATATCCTTGAGTTTTGGCTCGTCGGGGCTACTGTCGCAGTCACAGTCTACCGACATATTGTTCATCACATTGATGTAGAGTATCTTCTCGCCACCGCCAAAGTAGTTGTGAACGCCTTGAGCGGCTGCCGCCATCGACTCCAAAAAGGCGTCTTGCTCGGGAAGATTCTGCCACAGGATCCCAGTGTCGGAGGTCTTACCGGCCGAATGGATATACGCCTTACCGGCCGACGACGCTACTCCTATCGACGCATTCTTCAGCACGCCGCCGAAGCCGCCCATCGCGTGACCCTTGAAGTGCGCGAGGTTTATCATAAAGTCGTAGTTCGCAAGGTGGCTGCCCACTATATCGTAGTTGATGTGCTTGCGGTCGGTCACCGGGATGCGGATATCGCCATACTCATCCATAATGTCAACCGCGCCAATGGTGTCGAAGCCATGCTCGTGGATGGTCTTCCAGTGGTCGGCGCTGCTCATGCGGCTACCGGCATACGCGGTGTTGCACTCCACTATCGTGCCGTTCACCTCATGCACCAGCGGGGCTATCAGCGCCGGTTTCAGATAGTTATGTCCGCCCGACTCGCCCGTACTGATCTTAACGGCTACGCGACCCGTGGCCGGACGGCCTACTGCCTTATAAATGCGTACCAACGCCTTGGGGCTGATATCGCGAGTGAAATAGACGGTCGACTGCGCCATGCCGGCCAAAGCGGTGGCCGCAGCCACCAAAAGCATTGTTAATTTCTTCATAATAAGCGATCTATGCTAATAATTACATTTTTTTATTACTTTTTACGCCACAAAATTACAAAAAAATTCACACTACACCCCTTACACATTTCCCCGTTTTTCTTACCAATTTCTCCGATTCATCACTCTCACATCTCAATCTTCCCCTCCGGTTTCACCTCTTTTCGCTCGACAAGAAACCGACGCAACGCGAAACACATAAAATAAGGTATTGTATAAAACTTACCGTCAAACCCGATATTCCTGTAGCACAACTTTATGCCTAGGTTTTTCACGCCCGTTTTTCACAAAATTCCAAAATATTTCGTAGAAAATCGAGAAATTCGTTGTTACAAAAATCAGGGCAAATACTGCTTAAAGAAACGGAGATGATGTGGCAATATCGACGTCCAATACTCCCACGTATGACCGCCGGGCGACAGTACGAAGTAATGGTCTATCTTCGCCTCGCGAAGCAACTCATGCAGACGCATATTCTGCTCATACAGAAAGTCCTCGGTGCCCTCAGTGATGATTATAGCCTGCTCTCCGTTGCGCAATGTAGGCACAAGGCTCGTTACTGAATGTGACTCCCACTGACGAGGATCGGTTCCTATCACACGCTCAATATATTTGTTGTTCTTCTCGCCGGTAGCTATATCCACGGCGCCGCTCATGCTCCCGCAAGCGCGGTACAAATCCTTATGCCGCCAGGCAAGCCACAGCGCGCCATGGCCGCCCATGCTCAGACCGGTGATCGCGCGGCCATCGCGCGTGGCTATTGTCGGATACTTCGAGTCAACGGCTTGCAACAGCTCTTGAGTCACATACGTCTCATATTGACTCGAGGCCACCAGCGGAGAGTCGAAGTAGAACGCGTTCTCACCGTCGGGGCACACTATTATCACTCCGTATTCAGCGGCTATACGGTCCAGACACCCGGTGTGGCTCGACCAGTCGGTGTAGTCGCCATACATGCCGTGAAGCAGATACACCACGGGATAACTGCGCGTCGCCTTTCCGTCGTACGGAAGCGCTACTATGCTCTTCACCTGCTTGCCCATCTTGCTGTCTACCACCAGCGTGTCAATACGCGAGGCACCGGCATAGGCAACACTCATCACGGCCATAATCGCCGCCATCACACACTTTCTCATACTTGTCATATCGTTTATTACTAATTCAAATTATTTTAATTCGTTGAACAAAGAATTAAGCATTCTCTCACGCGGCAGGGCGCTCAACCGACGCAACGGGCTCGGCAAGCACTTTGTCGAAAAACTTCATGTGTTTCGGCAGCGACTCCACCCAGTATGTCCATGTATGCTTACCCGGACGCGTCTCAAAGCTATGCTTTATGCCGCGCTTATCAAGCGACTTATGTAGCTCTACGTTCACCTGATAGAAGAAGTCCTGCTCGCCGTCGTCTATTATTATTGCCTGACGGCCGGGCTGCAACGTCGGCACAAGGCTCGCCACCGAGTGCTCCGCCCACACGCGTTTGTTCTTCGCATAATCGCCCAGGCGCAGATGTATCTTCCATTTGCCGGGAAACTTGGTGATGTCGACACCGCCGCTCATACTGCCGCATGCGCAGTACAAATCGGGATGGCGCCACGCCAGCCACAGCGCGCCATGACCGCCCATGCTCAAGCCCGTGATTGCGCGACCCTCGCGCGTGGCGATGGTGCGATATTTGCCGTCGACGGCGGCTATCAGCTCCTTGGTCATATACATCTCATATTGCATCGTCGGGTCGATTGGCGAGTCGAAATACCAACTGTCCTGACCGTCGGGGCACACCACTATGCAACGGTGCTCGTCGGCAAGCCGTTGCAGGTCAATCTTCTTCGACCAGTCAAGGTAGTTGCCGTCATAGCCGTGAAGCACGTACACCACAGGATAGCGCAACAGCTCACGCGAGATGTAATACTCACGAGGCACTACCACAAGGTTGCGTATCGCACGGCCCATACGGCTCTCTACTGCCAATGTGTCGACGGGGATACTGTCAATAGCCTCCTCGGCGTTGCCGACGGCTGATTTCGCGACGGCCGACGATACCTCAGCCGTGTCGCTCGCGACCGCGACGGCTCTTCCGGCCGACTTCACATCGCGCGTACACGCCTCAGCACCTGTCGAACAAAGCGTCATCAACACTATAACCAACATTCTCAATGCAACATTCTTCATCGTCATGTCTTTCTGATTTAATCTTTTTTACTTTAAACACCGCAAAAGTAATCAAAATTTTCCATTCAACACATTTTTTTGCTTTTCACGCTCTTTTTTCATTCAGTTTGAGTATTTTTTTGTACTTTTGCGAGATTTTTAATGCCACATGCGACGCGCTGTTCCAAAAAATATCGATCTCGACAATCAGGAGTTCCAATGTGCTTGGAACCTCCTGCAAAACACACGCCGTTCCATCTTCCTTACCGGCAAAGCCGGATCCGGCAAAAGCACGTTCCTTAAGTATATCTGTAACAACACGCGCAAGAAGTACGTCGTTCTCGCGCCTACTGGAATCGCGGCGGTCAATGTAGGAGGACAAACGCTACACTCGTTCTTCAAAATCCCCTTCAAGCCGCTTCTGCCCGACGACCCCGACTTCTCGCCTCGACGGCTGCGAGACACCATGCGTTACCCTAAGAAGAAGATTACTCTGCTGCGGAAGCTCGACCTCATCATCATCGACGAGATCTCAATGGTCAGATGCGACATCATCGACTTTATCGACAACGTTCTGCGCGTCTTCTGCGGCAATATGCGAGAGCCTTTCGGTGGCAAACAGCTCCTCTTCGTGGGCGATGTTTTCCAGCTCGAACCGGTCGTCACACGCGATATGCGGGAAATACTGCGCCTACACTACTCCAATTTCTTCTTCTTCAACGCGCGGGTGTTCTCCAAACTCGGACTTATCCCCATCGAACTGAAGAAAATCTACCGACAGACCGACAGCGCTTTCGTCGCTATGCTCGACCGGGTGAGAGTGAGCCACGCGACACCTTCCGACATCTATATGCTCAACAGCCGGGTAAATCCCGACTACCGCACCGCCAACGACGCTTTCGTCATCACTCTCGCAACGCGGCGCGACACCGTCGACGCTATCAACGACCGACACATGGACGCTCTAACAACCCCAGAGGTCACATTCGTAGGCGAAATCACAGGCACTTTCCCCGACGCCGACCTTCCCACCAACAAAGAACTCACACTCAAGCAAGGTGCACAGGTAATCTTCATTCGCAACGACAAAGAAAACCGATGGGTCAACGGCACTATAGGAATGATCGCGGAAGTATCAACCGACGAGCTGCGCGTAGCTCTCGAGAGCGGCGAGTCCTTCCTTCTCGAGAAAGAAATATGGGAAAACGTGCAGTATTCCTACGACTCACGATCGAAAAAGGTGGTCGAGAAACAACTCGGCACTTTCAAGCACTACCCCATCAAGCCGGCTTGGGCGCTCACCATACACAAAAGCCAAGGTCTCACTTTCAACAACGTCGTAATCGATTTCGCCGGAGGCGCTTTCACAAGCGGACAAACCTACGTCGCACTCTCGCGATGCACCTCGCTCGAGGGTATGACGCTGCTTAAGCCGCTAAGCGAACGTGACATAATCGTCAACCCCGCAATCATCAACTTCAGCCTGCAATTCAACAACCCTCAACTAATCGAAAACGCTCTCGAGCGAGAAAGGGCCAACGCGCTATACACTCGCTCGGTTCTCGCTTTCAACGCTGGCGACTACTCCGACGCTGTCGACCTCTTCGCCGAAGCCATGAAGCTGAGAAACGTCCTACACGCCCCTCTCGTCAGGCGATTTATCAAACACAAGTTCCAAAAAATTAAACAACTCGACAACAAACTCGCTCAAATGCGACAAGAGCTTGACGACAAAGAACTAACTCTCCGCAACCTCGCAATGGAATACGTCGACATGGGCGACCAAGCTCAAGAAACTTCGCTCGACGATATCGCTATCAAAAGCGCTCTCGCCAACTACAACAAAGCTCTACGGATCAACCCTCTATGCCTTGAGGCCATGCAAGGGAAAGCGAGACTGCTCTTAGCTCTCGGCGAACTCGACCACGCCGAGCGGCAACTGCGCGATGCCCTGCGGCTCGACAAAAGGAACTTCGACACCCTCATGGCTCTCGCACAAGTGGCGCAGCAACAACGCGACAACGCTACCACCATCAAAGCTTACAAACGAGTAATCACACACCACAAACGCCGACCAGAACCTTACCAAGCACTCGCCGACTTATATGAGAAACTCGGACTCGACGACCTTGCCGACGAATTCGCCGCACAAGCCCGCCTCCTCCGCAAAAAATAATACTCCCCTGTAGAGTCGACGCACACCTCGCCCGCATGCCCCGATTATTCCGATTACTCAGAAATTTGTGCCCCATCCGCCAATTGTAGGGGCGACGCATGCGTCGCCCGGGTGTCTCACCCCGCCGTCCACAACGATGCCCACCGCTGTCCCACCAGCAGCGATGTAAGATGTAAGTAGGTGCGTCAGAAGGGGTAGCCGATGGCGAGGTGGAGGGCGAAGGCGTCCTTGAAGCGGGGGATGTTGAAGTATCCGCTGTGGCCCGTGTCGTATGGCGCGTGGAGGGCATAGCCGATGTCGGCACGAATCACGAGCATATCCATGTCGAAGCGCAAGCCGATGCCCACATCGAGCGCCAGCTCCTTGAAGAAGTTGCGGATCTGCGCCCCCTCGCGCCAATCCTCATGGCTTAGCATCCACACGTTGCCGGCATCGATAAACGCCGCGCCCTTGAAGTAGCCGATCAAAGGGAAGCGATACTCAAGATTGGTCTCAAACTTGAAAGTACCCACCTGATCGTAATAGGCGTCAGCTCCGGTGTACTCAGGCTTATAGGAGCCGGGACCCACCGAGCGTACAGCAAAGCCGCGAAGCGAGTTGGCTCCGCCAATGTAGAACTGCTCGCTATAGGGCACTACGTCGCTGTTGCCATAGGCGTGCGCCGCACCTACGAACATTCGCCACACAAGGTTCGACCGATTTACAAAACGATGATTCACCACCAGTTGAGTCTGAGCCTTCACAAACTGAGAGAAGGCCGTACCAAACAGTTTCTTCTCACCGTTCTTCTTACCCGCCAACGCCCATAGGCCGGAGAACAAATTGCCGGCCTCCATTATCGACGAAGTCCACGTCAGCGTGTTGGCGCCCCAAGTGTTATCATAGGTGTAATTATACTGCATCATTGGGATAAACACATTCTCAAAGCTCATGGCTATCGCGCGGTTCACCGCCATAGTAGAGTCGAACGCCGCAGTACTGCTCAGCAGCTTATTATAGGTGAGCTTAAATGGCGTAAGCTGGTTGAGCGAGTGCTTATTGGCGTGCCATTCCCACGTAAACTCGGCGCCGATTTTCGCCATTTTGAAGAACTTAGGCCTGTTGAGAATGTCGCCGCTCAGGCTCATCCGTGTCCAGTTCACATAGCGCCGCGAGCGGTCCACAAACCGCGGAGCCAACAGTCGCGGCACGGCGTACTCAACTTTCGCCCCGAACTCATACGAGTTGAGGTTGGAGTTGCCATATCCGCCGCCCCTACCCGTTTGCCACTCGTAGCTCGCCGTCAGATTGGCGCTGATCTGTTCACCGCCGCCGCGCACATTCTTATCCTTGATACCCAACACGAGCGCCGGCCCAAGGTAGGAATTGCTCTTGCTGGTGCCCTGCACCTCCACTTTCAGTTCAAGCGGCTTATCGAGGCGGCACACGATATTCAGGTCGAGCAATCTGTCGCCCGAGGGCAAAATGGTGTCGAGCGGCATCACGTCCATGTTGATCGACGAGAAGATGCCCGTGCGCGACAGATATAGCTGCGTGCGGTCCATCATGCCTACGCGGAAGGCGCGACCTTGCCGCCCGCGGATGCACGACTCGATCAGCTTGTCGCTGATGTTGACCGGTTGCATCTTGATGAGCCTGCAGTTGCGCAGCAGCACAGTGTCGGGGGTGGCCTCATAAAAGTCGCGGTCGCCAAACACTGTCACCTGCACGTCGTGTATCAAGTAGCGTTGCAGGGCGTTGTTCGGTATGCTGGCCGACATTATCATCTGCAAGTTGACGTGCCGAGGATTGGTCACACTGTCGGCAATATACTCGATATATTCGGGTCGGAAGTAGTAATAACCGCTGTTACGCAGCCTATTGGTAATATCAATACGCACCGCGTTCAGCGAGTCGGCGCAATAGCGACTGCCCGTCTTGAGATAAGTCGAGCGCCGCGCCATACTATCGACAATATGCGTCACGGGCGACGTGTCATGCGGATAGGCAACGGTGCCTAAGGTGTAAGGCGTGCTATAGTTCACGTCGTAGGTGATTTTCGCTTTCTTGGGGTTCTTCTTGTCGTAGTTGAGCGAATAGGAGGCTGCGGAGTTGAAGTAGCCGTTGTTGTGCAACACCTCGTCAATCATCTCCACACGCGCCTCAGGCTTCACACGGCTGATAAGCACCGGACGCGACGAGAACGTGCGATAGAACCATCCCTTGAAGCCCTTCGCCTTCGGGTCCATGTGGTTGTAAACCCAAAGGCCGATTGGCAACGGTGTACGGTAATAGGGCGAATACAGCGGATTGTTTGGCTTGACGTTAATCACCTGGAATATCTGGTCCTTAACGCTACTCTCGATTGAGACCGTATCCACCATCTTGTTGTAGTTTAGGCTCTTCACGCCGGTGTACAGCACATCGTTCTCGCCCAGCTTGCTTGTGGTCGAGCACGAGGTGCCTGCGACGGCCAATGCGGCAATCAATATCGCCACCGCCGGCAATAATATGTCTTTAAGCCTAATCATGAGTCATTATTGTTTATCATTCGTCTCCTTACAGTGGCTGTTAATCTTTGGCGCCTTCAACTATTACGGGTTGCGGCACGGTTGAGAGTGGCGGTATGGTGTCGTCGGCTGTGGGAACCGAGTCGAGGGGTTGATCTTTCTTCTTGTTCCTCGAGGGAGTGAACAACGACTTGAGCGACGAGGTCTTGTGCTTCATCACAAAGCCAACTCCCGTCTGCGTCACTTGTCCCTCAAGCACACTCTCGAACCCAGTGTGGCGGAACAGGCGAATGTAACGCGATCCCTTGGCGTTGAGCATATACTCAATACTGATGTCGTTGATCAAGTTGCGAGAGAAGTTCTCCTCGCCCGACACGTCGGTGCTGTACTCGCCGCCTACCACTATCTTGAAGCGGTCGTTAAACAGGCTCTTCGACAGCCTGTAGCTATAGCTGGTGGTAGTGGTTGAGCTTCCGCTCTTCATGGCGTCGTAGTGGTTGATGCCGAAGCTGATGTCGATGCCCTTTATGCCTTGAGCGATATTGTTGATTTTGGATTGTAGGAACGAGAGCAGCGTGCCCTCGGCGCTGATGTTGACAGTGCCGCCGGTGCCGGTGGTCATGCCGGTGTAGGAGTTGTATAGCATGAGGTTGATGGCGGTTTGCGACCGCTGAGTGGGCGACATCGCCTGTAGCTCGTTGGCAACGGTCATATCGTTGGTCGACTCAAGGTTGAACGATATATCCATATTCTTGAGCGTTCCGCCCACGTAGGCGGTGAGCACGAAGTCGACAAGTCGCGAGTTTTGGCCGTCGCTGTTGACCGACGCCTTGACGTTCTGCGTGCCTGTTATGTCGAGTTGCGGGTTAAGCATCTCGCCGGTAAATGTAATGCGTGAACCGTCCTCAATCTTGAAATCTTTCTGCGAGATCACGGGCGGCGAATAGCGCACCTCTCCACCGGTCATGGTGTAGCTGCCGGTGAGGTTGTCCTTGCCGGCGAAGTCGAGAGTGTACTTTAGCGAGCCGCTGCCTTCCACACTCGCGCGGTCGTGTCCGTCGGGGTCGAGGAATACGTTGAGC
>JAFVDY010000059.1 GCA_017478265.1 Muribaculaceae bacterium
GATTTCGTCCCAGCCATCGGCAGCGGTAGCGAGCTTCTTGGTGAAGCTGAAGTAAACGTCGCCTTCGGCCTTGAGTTCGCCGGTGTAGACGGCCTTAGCCTCGTCGTAGGTGAGCTTAACGCCCTTGGTGAGATCCCAGCCCTGACCTGCGTCGCTAATCAGGTAGAGGTCAGCGATGGGTTCGGGAGCGATTTCGCCGCTGATGACAACATTCATCTTGGCGAGGTCGACGGTAACAGTGTAAGTACCGGCCTCTACGCGGAATGCGGTGCTACCGGCTTGGAGAGCGAGCTCCTTGTCGAGTTGCTCGGCGGTTACCCAGAAGTCGGTACCGTCTTCGGTTACAGCGCCGAAGCGGCTTGCGGCGATTTCAGCCCAACCCTCTTCGCCTTCTTTCTCGGCGAGCTTGCTGGTGAAGCTGAAGTACTGAACGCCCTCGGCGGTGAAGCTGGTGCTGAAGGTGCCCTTAGCGGCGTCGTAGGTCATCTCATTACCCTTGTTGGGAGCCCATCCGCCTTCCACCATGTCGCCCAGCATCCAGAGCTTGTCGATAACGACAGCCTCTTTCTCGATTACGAGCGTCATGTCCTCAACGTTGACGGTGAGGTTGTAGGTGCCAGTGGGAATCTTGAAGGTTTGATAGCCCTCAGCGGTAAGAGCGAGCTCTTGACCCAGTTGCTCGTCGGTAACCAGGAAGTCGCCTTCGCTTACGGCACCGAAGCGGTAGTCAGCAATCATGTCCCAACCTGCTTGGTCGTTGGTTTCGGCAAGCATCTTGGTGAAGCTGAAGTAAGAATAGCCGTCGAGGTTGACAGCCTCCATTTTTGCGGTATAGGTGACACCATCGCTGGTGGTCATCTCTTGGCCTATGGTCGGATCCCAATCACCGGCCACGTTGCCTAAGATGTAAACCTTACCGAATTCCTCGCCACCACCGTGCAGGATGATGTCATAGAGTTCCGAAACATCGCCGGCGTTGACTTGTCCGTCACCGTTGACGTCGAACTTCAAGTCGGTATTACCCGAAACAATAGCCTCGTAAAGGGAGCTTACGTCGCCCACGTTTACGACGCCATCGCCGGTAAGATCGCCACGCAGAGCAGCGTTGGCGTTAACCGACCACGAGAATGCACCCACCATTGCGATGAGCGCAAACAACGAATTTAGTAAAAACTTCTTCATACGTTTTTAATCTCGGTTTTTGTTAATAAATAATGTAGTTAATAAAAAACTTTTCTTCAGTAGAATGGTTAATAGCTTGGTTTAAGGGGGCAACAATATGTAACACAATATGATAGCTTTGCGTTATCCTTGAAATGTCCAACTTAAACCAAACAAAAGTAGCTAAAAAACAAAAAAGTAGTTCAAAAAGACAGTTAAAAAATGTTATTTTTTCGAGTTGTAACATTGATGTAATAATCGGTGTGGTTAGGGGTATTACTAATTTAGAGCGTGGGACAGTGGTACACACATCTTACATCTTACATTTTCCATCTTCCATCGAAGAGGGTGGGAAAGTAGTTGGGAGGGGTTAGCAGTGGGCTGTGATGAGGGTGGCGGTGCCGATGGCGGTGAGGTGCGATGCTTCGGCAGGCACAAGTAGCGTCTCGCCTTGAGCGAGAGTGGTTTGTGTTGAGTCGGCGTTGATGGTGGCGTTGCCTCCGATGTTGATAATAATCAGGAAGCTATCGGCAGGCATAGAGATGTCGATGGCGCGTGAGCCGTCGAGCATCAGCCGTCGCGCTGTAAAGTAGTCACCGTCGCATAGCGTAGCTACATCGGCAGAGCGTTCGTAATACCTGCGGCAGTCGGCGTCGAGTCGGTTATAATCAATGGCATCGAGCGCGAGGCGAGTGTGCAGTTGTCGCGGTTGGCCGTTACCGTCGCGTCTGTCGTAGTCCCACACACGATAGGTGATGTCGCTTGCCTGCTGTATTTCCAACAGCAGGTTGCCGGCGCCAATGCTATGCAGTGTTCCGGCCGGCAGATAGAAGCAGTCGCCTGCTGCAGTGGGGTAGCGTTTTAGCACAGATTCGAGCCGCTTGCCGTCAAGCGTTGCCAGTAGCTGTTCGCGCGAGAGCGGAGTGTTGCTTCCCGCCACTAGCGTCGCGTGCGGGTCGGCCTCGATGATGTACCACATCTCATCCTTTCCGCTGCATCCGTGCCGCTCCATAGCCAGTTCGTCGCCCGGGTGCACCTGCACGCTAAGCCTGTCGCGGGCGTCGATAAACTTGACGAGAAGCGGAAACTCATTGCCGTAGCGCCGGTAGATGTGATTACCAACCAGACGCCCGCGGTGTCGTGTGATAAGCTGGCGGAGAGTGAGTCCGGCATCGTCGCCGCAGGTGACCACGCTCTCGTGCCCTGTGAGTCCGCTCACCTCCCAGCTTTCGCCTATGGTGCGTCCTGCGGGCAATGCGAGTCCCTTAAAGGCGGCGATTTTCTCGCCTCCCCACAGCACGGTTTTCAGGTTCAACGCGAATTTAAGCGGTTTCAGTCGTCCGTTTGTCTCGTTCATTTATCGTAGTGCTTTTTTAGCGATTTATAGGCAATAATCAAGGTTGATACCAGTTGATGGGGGTATCAAGTTTCTTCAGATAGTAGGGTCGCAGTTGGCTCCAGCGGTAATAAGGGAAGCTGTCGGTGTCGAAAGGCAGATGCACTTCACGCTCGTTGAGCAACACTTTCACCAGTACATCGTCGGCAGAGATAACGCTTTTGCCTACAGGTCGGTAGAACACCATCTGCACGTTGCAAGCCATGGGGAAGATGTTGTAGTTTTGCCAATGCAAGTGCAGGCTTTCGAGGTCGCTCGTGGAGTAGGCCACACTGTCGATTTCGAGCAGGCACGTCAGCGGCAGTACGCACGTTTCGTGTCCGAAGCGCAGGTGGGCACCGCGTCGGCCGTTGGCGATAGCGTCGTCGGCGGTGGCGATCATGTTGCGAAGCAGCGCCCGTTCGACAAACGGCATACGGTTGCCGCTATGCGGGTTGTTGGCCCATTGCAGGTACCAATAAATGTTTTTTGTCCGCCAAATTGTGTAAATCTCGTCGGCGGTGAAATAGTCAAACAGCGTCATGCCGTCGAAAGCATGGTGGTTCTGCAAGCTGCCGGCGATGTCGAATGTGCGCTCCATGAGCAGGAGGGCGTTTATTGAGTCGGCGACAAACTCGCTGTCGCTAATTAGCTGAGAAACAAATCGCTCTGGGTTGACCCACGCGGCGAAGATGCTATCGCTGAGCTGTCGCCGCTCGTCGCGCAGCCGGTTGGCGAGCGTGTCCTCGCCGTAGCCCCATCCCATGTAGTACATATCGGCGTAAGAGGCGTCGGTGGAGATGCGCATCCGCGGGTTGTAAGCCCGGAGAACGCCCGTCTCGTTCACCATCGAGAGGATGCACCTAATCCAGATTGTCGAGCGCGCGTCGATAGTGGCATCGTCGGTGAAAATAGAGGGGAAATGCTCCGTCATGCGTCGCGCTATGTCGACGTGCTGCTCAGCGCCCACGTCGCTCAGCTCGCCTTCGCGGCCCTTCGCCTCCATTGCCACGCGTCGAAGTCTTCGCAGCAACTCGCGTCCCGGCTCGGTGAGCTTGCCGTTCCGTGCGGCTTTCTCCAGTTCGGCAACAGGCTCGGTGTAGTATCGTTCCTTGGTGAGCCATCGGCTACCGTGTCGGCCGTAATGGTCGAGGTAGAACGGCTCGTAGCCTGCCGGGGCGGGTGTAAGCGACGTCTGTTTCACCGGATAGGCATAGTGGTTGCTACCCGCACGGTTGAAATCGGCGTAAATCTGTTGTCGCGCGAGGCAGCGCGCCCCCTCGGCGGCAGTGGTGAAGGACGATAGCGACAACAGGGCTACGGTCGCTACCGCTACCGCACTTCGCCATATGTACTTGATACTCATATCGATAATGCGTTTATAACCTTAATGATAACTTATTTATGCTGTAGCAGTCGTGCGATGTCGGGCAGGAGGCGGTCGATGTCGCCCGCGCCGAGCGTCATCACGATGTCGAGGTCGAGCTTAGGAATCATCTCGAGCAGTTGCTGCTTGGAGTAGAAAGCCTTGTCGGCCACGGTGATATCCTTGAGAATCAGTTGGCTATCGACCCCTTCGATGGGCAACTCCCGTGCCGGGTAGATGGGCAGGAGAATCACCTTGTCGGCAAGCGATAGCGCCGCGGCGAACTCCGGCGCGAAGTCGCGGGTGCGGGTGTAGAGATGCGGCTGGAAGATGGCTGTGATTTTGCGTCCCGGGTATAGCGCCCTGACGCTTGATATGCTCGCGGCGAGTTCCTGAGGGTGGTGGGCGTAGTCGTCAACCATGACTTTTCCGTTGTTGCCCGGTTGCTTCACCCAGAACTCAAACCGGCGTTTCGGCCCTTGGAAAGACGCGATTGCTTGGCGCATGACGTCGGCGGGGGCGTCAACCAATCGGCACGCCGCCATGGCCGCGATAGCGTTTTCGATGTTGATTTCGACGGGCACTCCGAGGCTGATGTCGCTTATAGTCTCCCAGGGCGTTACGAGGTCGAACACAATCTCGCCGCCGCCCATGCGTATACGCTCGGCGTGGAAGTCGCCTGCGTCGCGGCTGTAGGTGTAGAGCCTCACCCCGTCGGCCAGTCGCGGCTTTAGCTTAAGGCCGGTGTGCATCACCAGCGCTCCACCCGGGGTGATGAGCGACGTGAAATGTGCGAAGCCCTCGAGGTAGTTTTGCTCATTGCCGTAGATGTCGAGGTGGTCGGGGTCGGTGGAGGTGACTACGGCGATATATGGCGAAAGCTGGTGAAAAGAGCGGTCAAACTCGTCGGCCTCAATCACCGAATAGGGGCTGGTGGTGCTGAGCAGGAAATTGCTGCCGTAGTTGCGCAGCACGCCGCCCAGAAAGGCATTGCAACCAACGGGGGCAGAGTGGAGGATGTGCGCCGCCATCGAGGATGTTGTGGTCTTGCCGTGTGTGCCTGCAAAGCATAAGCCCTTGCTTTGGCGGGTGATGATGCCCAGCACACGGGCACGCTTCACCACCTCGAACCCCCGCTCGCGAAACCAGCGCAGCAGCACAAAGTCGTCGGGCATGGCCGCGGTGTAGACCACGAGCGTCGACTTCGGGTTGCGAAAGTTCTCGGGAATCAACTCCGGGTCGGGGTCGAAAGTTAATTGCACGCCTTCGCTTTCGAGCGATTGCGTGAGTTCGCTCGGGGTGCGGTCGTAGCCCGCAACGTTCTTGCCTTGAGCAAGAAAATAGCGCTCGAGTGCGGCCATTCCTATGCCGCCGGCGCCTATGAAATATATCGAATTAAACTCCATAATATGTCAATTTAGTGGAAAAATCACCGCAAAGTTACAACTAAAAATGTAAATGTTAGCCAATAAAAAGGAAAAATATGAGTAAGAGCGCTGATTTTGGGCAAAGCCGTGGCTTGGCGTCAGCCGTGGCAAGCGTCTGAAATCAGCCTGTGTTGTAATATATATGTAACATGATTGTAATAATTCACATTAAAACGCTTTAGAATTTTGTTAATTCAAGTTGAGGTTGTAACTTTGCCCCCAAATTCTAATGCAAAAAAACTTATAGCAGACAAATGAACATTTCGTTTACTCAGTTTCTGTCGCTGTTAGGCGCTGTGGGCCTGTTCCTGTATGGCATGAAAGTCATGAGCGAGGGTTTGCAGAAGGTGGCCGGCGACCGCTTGCGTTCAATACTTCATGCGATGACCCGCAACCGTTTTATGGGTGTATTCACCGGAATAGTGATTACGGCCTTAATCCAATCGTCGAGCGCCTCCACAGTGATGGTTGTGAGCTTCGTCAACGCCGGTCTGATGTCGCTTGAGCAATCAATGGCGGTGATAATGGGCGCCAACGTGGGAACCACGTTCACCACCTGGATAGTGGCGATATTCGGCTTTAAAGTTAAGATGGTGGCGTTCTGTCTGCCGATATTGGCGCTTGGCGTGCCGATGCTGTTCTTGAAGAGCAACCGCATGAAGAGCATAGGCGAGTTCCTGATAGGTTTCGCGTTTCTGTTCTTCGGCCTCGACTTCATCAACGCCAATGTTCCTACAATCGACCCAACGTCGCCTTTCTTCGCCGGACTGCAGGAGTATACGCAGATGGGCATTTGGTCGGCTTTGTTGTTCTTTGTGGTAGGTTTGGTGCTGACGGCTATAATCCAGTCGAGTGCCGCCACGTTTGCCATCGTGCTGGTGATGGCGTCGCAGGGCTGGATCAACTTCGAGATGGGTTGCGCGATTATATTGGGTAGCAATGTGGGTACTACCGTCACGCCGTTGTTGGCGTCGATGGGCGGTAACGCTGCGGCCAAGAAGGCGGCTATGGGCCACTTGCTGTTCAACGTGATCGGTTCTACGCTCACTTTGCTTGCTTTCTTCCCTTTCTGCAAGATGATCGTGTGGGTGACGCGCGACCTTATGCAGGCCGGCGACCCCACGGCGCTCTACACCTCGGTGGCCGGCGGCGCGAAGCCTTCGGCGGCGCTGCAGGCGTCGATGTCGATGGGAATGACAATGTTCCATACCATCTACAACTCGATAGCTTTGATACTCATGATTGGGTTCACCAAGCAACTCGTGAAGATTGTCAACTGGCTGATTAAGACCAAGAAGGAGGAGGACGGATTCTCGCTGAAGTACATAAGTGGTGGTCTGATGAACGCCGCCGAGCTCAACATAGCCGCGGCCCAGCGCGAAATCGCCGTCTACGCCGAGCGCGTGGAGCGTATGCTGGGTATGGTGAAACAGCTTGTTCACACCAAGACCGGAACCGAGGAGTTCAACAAGATCTACACCCGTATCGGGAAATATGAGGACATAAGCGACCGCATGGAGATTGAAATCGCCAACTATCTTAACATGGTGATTGACGGCCGCTTGAGCCACGACGCGAAGATGCGTATATCGACCATGCTCAACTTTGTGGGCGAAATAGAGAGCATCGCCGACAGCTGCAACAACATCGCGCGCACTTTGGTTCGCAAGGAGGAGGCGCACGCCCACTTCAGCGAGGAGAACTACAAGAATATCGACACTATGCTCAAATACGTGAGCGAGGCCATGAGCAACATGATATCGGTGCTCGCCGACCTCGACAACGCCACCGAGGAGGACCTCATCCGCAGCTACAACAAGGAGCGCGAGATCAACAACTACCGCAACCTGCTGCGTACCGAGAACATCGAGAACATCAACCAAAAGAAATACCCCTATCAGGCGGGCATCTTCTACATGGACATCGTGTGTGAGGCCGAGAAATTGGGCGATTTCATCATCAACGTAATCGACGGCGTGGACGAGCAGTTGCGCCGCCACCGCCATGCAGCCGTCCCCACCGTCAAGCGCGAATAGTATAGTAAAAAGCATTTTTTTGCGAAATTTCTTGGTGGATTGGAAAAGAAGCAGTAATTTTGCAGCGCTCAAACGGCAAAATTGCCCTTTGGAGCGGTCCTATAGCTCAGTTGGTTAGAGCACCTGACTCATAATCAGGGAGTCCTTGGTTCAAGCCCAAGTGGGACCACAGATGGGTCGCTAACGGTCACTGTCCGTGAGAGTTAGCGACCATCTGTTTGTAATGGCGACAACGGTTTTTTTCTCTTTGTGCGATGAAAGGATTTTTTGAGCTACTGCGGCGGTTCGTGCCGCCATATAAGAGGCAATTGGTGTTGAATATTATCTTCAACATCCTTGCCGCGTTCCTCACCCTGTTCTCGTTCGCGCTCATCATCCCGATTCTTGAGATGCTCTTCGGCATCAACACGCAGGAGTATGCCTACACGCCGTGGGGCACGGCGAGCCTGACGACTTTTGTGGTCAACAATTTCTACTATTATGTGCAGTGCATTATCGCCAGCAGCGGCAAGAGTGTGGCGCTGGCGTGCATAGCCGCGGCGCTGGTGGTGATGACCGGGTTGAAGACCGGTAGCGCTTATCTGGCCGCGTATTACATGATTTCGCTTCGAACGGGTGTGGTGCGCGACTTGAGGGCGATGATTTACAATAAGATGGTGACATTGCCCATCGGCTTTTTCTCGACCGAGCGCAAGGGCGACGTGATGGCGCGCATGAGTGGCGACGTTACCGAAGTGGAGAACTCGATAATGATGTCGCTCGACATGATGTTCAAGAATCCGATTATGATTGTAGTCTGCCTGTCGATGATGCTCTTTGTCAGTTGGCAGCTCACGCTGTTCGTGTTCATCCTCTTGCCGGTGGCTGGGCTGATAATGGGGCGTGTGGGTAAATTCCTCAAGCGGGCGTCGCTCGAGCAGCAGAACCAGCTTGGCGCCATCATGAGCAACATCGAGGAAACCATCGGCGGACTGCGCATCATCAAGGCGTTTAACGCCGAGCAGAAGGTGAAGCGGCGGTTCGGAGCGGAGAACGAGCGCTATCGCAATCTGTCGCGGCGCATGAATCGGCGTTATGAGCTCGCTCACCCCATGAGCGAGTTCTTGGGCACCGCCACCATAGCGATTGTGCTGTGGTTCGGCGGCACGCTCATCCTGGGTGGCACCTCGGCCATCACGGCGCCCAAGTTTATCTATTACATGGTGATTTTCTACAGCATCATCAATCCGGCGAAAGACTTCTCGAAGGCGAGCTATAATATACAGCGCGGCATGGCGTCGATGCAGCGCATCGACAAGATAATGAAGGCCGAGAACCCCATCACCGACCCCGCCGATCCCGCCGCGCTGCCGGCATTGCGGCAGGGCATACGCTACGAGGGCGTGCGCTTCCGTTACGGCGAGGCGTGGGTGATCGACGGCGTTACGCTCGATATACCATGCGGCACCACCGTTGCACTTGTGGGGCAGTCGGGCTCGGGCAAGACCACTATCGCCGACCTGCTGCCGCGCTTCTACGACGTGAACGAGGGGCGCATCACCATCGACGGCATCGACATACGCAACTATCGCGTGGCCGACCTGCGCGCGCTCATGGGCAACGTCAACCAGGAGGCAATCCTCTTTAACGACACGTTCTACAACAATATCGCCTTCGGCGTCGACGACGCCACGCCCGAGCAGGTGGAGCAGGCGGCACGCATCGCCAACGCCTACGACTTCATTATGGCGAGTGAGAACGGATTCGACACCAACATCGGCGACCGCGGTTGCCGGCTGTCGGGCGGCCAGCGCCAACGCATCTCGATAGCCCGCGCCATCCTCAAGAACCCGCCCATCCTCATCCTCGACGAGGCCACCAGCGCACTCGACACCGAGAGCGAGCACCTCGTGCAAGAAGCGCTCGACCACCTGATGAAAGGGCGCACGACCCTCGTGATTGCCCACCGGCTGAGCACAATCCACAATGCCGACCTGATAGTGGTGATGGACAACGGACGCATTGTTGAGCAGGGCACGCACGACCAGCTGCTCGCCGCCGACGGCGCCTACAAGCACCTGGTGGATATGCAAGCGTTCTAAACCATAATTTTCCACACTTTAAGGTGTGTAAAATTGTTAAAATATCGAAATAATTAGCGGTTTTGATAATTGTTTTACAAATAAATCGTATATTTGCACTTGCAATTTCGATAAATTGAGATGAATGTTTCATTTGAGAATAAAGCCCTTGAAGAACTATATATACATGGTTCAACTAAAGATAGCCGTTACAAGCGGTTGTCACACGACATTATTGTGCGATTTATCAAGGTGGTTAACTACTTGAAATCAGCACGTCGATTAGAAGACCTTTTTTTGATGAGATCACTTCATTATGAGAAAAAGAAAGGAGACCTTAAAGGTGTCGATGCCGTATGGATTAATCGTCAGTACAGGCTTCTTTTTCGTACTTCACCAAACGAAGGAGGTATCATAGTAAACGCGTTATTATTAGAAATTTCAAAGCATTATGAGTGATAAAGAGTTGACTCCATTTATTGCAACGCATCCGGGAGAATTGATAAAGGATGAACTTCGTGAGCGAGGCATGACACAGCGCGCGCTAAGCGAAACAACCGGCATCCCCCAGTCGGTGATAAGTGCGACCGTAAACGGAAAGCGACCGGTATCGCTTAACGTGGCGCTTCAGTTAGAAAAAGTTTTAGACATCCCGGCTCAAGTGTGGATGAACTTGCAGACACAGTACAATCTTGATAGCGCCAATATAGCCCGTCGCGACGGTGAGCGTCAAACGGTATCAGTCACGATTCCCGTACGCGACCGAACGCTCCTGCAAGAGTTGGTGCGGAAGTTTGGCTGGGCGTGCGCGTTTTAGGCGGTGCGGTCGCTACCGGTCTCGTGTGGGGTGGGGGAGAGGAGCGAGATGTCAAGGGATACACCTTATTATATATATTACGCGTGAGATTGAGAAAATGTCGTGTCCCGCGAGTGGTAAACGAAGGTTCGCTTTGTGGCTGCTGTCGCCTACTTCGCAAGGGCGAAATAAGCGAATAATTCGGCCTCGGCGTGCCGGGAATGGGCGAAAACGGCATTTTTTTTGTTTTTTTTGAAAAAAAAGTGCGAAAAAGTTTGTCGGTTTAAAAATTAGTTGTAATTTTGCACCGCTTTTCGAGCCAAATTAAGGCGTTTCGATAGCGTGAAAGTTCATTTAAATGTTGCTTTTCAAAGGGAAGATCGCATAGTGGCAATTGCGGCGGACTGTAAATCCGCTCCTTCGGGTTCGGTGGTTCGAGTCCACCTCTTCCCACATTAAGTCGAGCCGCGCAACGGCTGTGGCAACGACTGCGGAAGTAGCTCAGTTGATAGAGCATCAGCCTTCCAAGCTGAGGGCCGCGGGTTTGAGCCCCGTCTTCCGCTCAACGTAAAGAGATATGCCTATGTAGCTCAGGGGTAGAGCGCATCCTTGGTAAGGATGAGGTCGCGGGTTCAATTCCCGCCATCGGCTCAAAAGAGATTTCGAGGTTGAGGTTTGCCGGCAACGGCAATGCGGCTGAAGAAACTCGCACCGACGACACAAGATGCTTCGCGCCTCGGGCAGGCACTCCGCGAGAGAGCACCTCCACTGAGGAGCTCCCCGCGAGGAGCTTAGCCGGAAGGAGCGAAGTGAAATGTGTCGGTAAAACTAACGATAAAAGTTAATCATTTAATTCAATAACAAAGCTTAAGTTATGGCAAAAGAGAAATTTGTAAGGACCAAGCCCCACGTTAACATTGGTACTATTGGTCACGTTGACCACGGTAAGACCACTTTGACCGCAGCTATCACGCTCGTTCTGTCGAAGCAAGGTTACTCTCAGCAAGAGGTTCGTTCGTTCGACTCTATCGACAACGCTCCCGAGGAGAAAGAGCGCGGTATCACTATCAACACCGCTCACGTTGAGTACGAGACTGAAAATCGTCACTACGCTCACGTTGACTGCCCGGGTCACGCCGACTACGTTAAGAACATGGTTACCGGTGCTGCCCAGATGGACGGC
>JAFVDY010000060.1 GCA_017478265.1 Muribaculaceae bacterium
CTTTGCACCCGCTTACAAGCAAAATCACGGTCGCATGGATGAGTGGTTTAGTCAACGGTCTGCAAAACCGTGTACAGCGGTTCGAGTCCGCTTGCGACCTCTAAGGGTGCTTAGCTCAGCTGGTTTAGAGCGCATCCTTGACAGGGATGAGGTCACCTGTTCGAATCAGGTAGCACCCACCTTTGGTACCGCGGCTCCCCATTGCAGAGAGCCGCGGACCATTTTTAACTCAATTATCTGATACCCCTAACCACTGTCCCACCTCTTCTACACGCATGCCGGCAGGAGGATGAACTCTTTTAATAACCACACCCTAAACCATGCCGGTCAGCCGGCGTCTTTATATCTTACAACCGACAAAAAAATCGTGTTAATTCGTTGCCGAAATAATAAAAATGTGTAACTTTGCGGGTTGCAAGGCCTGTTTTTAGAGCCTGCGAAACGTAACTCGTTGACAATAAACGAAGAAAGTTACTATATAAATAATGTTATTTATTAAAAATTATGGCAGAAAACTTTGAAAAATTGTTCGACCAATTTTCGCCGGTCTCTCCCGAAGAGTGGCGCGCTAAAGCCGAAGTGGACCTCAAAGGTGCCGACTTCGACAAGAAAATGGTTTGGCGAACAAACGAAGGTTTCAATGTCCAACCTCTTTATCGCGGAGTAGACATTGAGAACTTTAAGACCCTCGATTCTCTTCCCGGAGAGTACCCCTTCGTGCGTGGCACGAAGGTCGACAACGACTGGGCTGTAAGGCAAAACATCGACTGCAGCGATGTGCAAGCAGCCAACGCCAAGGCTCATGAGGTCCTCAACAAGGGCATTACCGACCTCGGACTGCAAGTGAACGGTGACACCGACCTCGCCGCTTTGCTCAACGGCATCGACCTCAGCAAGGTGCAAATCGACCTCATGTGCTGCCCGAAGTGTGCCGCAAAGGTCGCTACTAAGCTCGTCGAGCTTGTTAAAGCTGCCGGTGCCGAGGAGTCCTTTGTTGGCTCGGTCAACTTCGACCCCTTCAAGCACTTCTTCAAGCATGGCGCTCCTCTGGCGGCCGACATCAAGGCGCTCGCTATCGAGCTGATTAAGATTGCGGAGCCGGTCAAGAACCTGCGTGTGCTTTCGGTCGACTCGCTCTTGCTCAACAACGCCGGTGCCTACATCTATCAGGAGCTCGGCTACGCGCTGGCTTGGGGCAATGAGTGGCTCGCTCAACTCACCGAGGCCGGCGTCAGCGCTACCGAGGTGGCTCGTCGCATCAAGTTCAACATGGGCATCAGCACTGTATACTTCATGGAGATCGCCAAGTTCCGGGCCGCACGCATGCTCTGGGCGCAAATCGTCAAGCAGTACAACCCCGAGTGCGACTGCGCTTGCAAGATGGTGGTAAACGCCGAGACTACGGCCTTCACCGCTACAGCGTTCGACCCCTATGTCAACCTGCTGCGTAGCCAAACGCAGTCGATGTCGGCGGCTCTCGCAGGTGTCGACTCGATTGTCGTCCTTCCCTTCGACAAGGCTTATAAGACGCCCGACGACTTCAGCGAGCGCATCGCGCGCAACCAGCAAATTCTACTCAAAGAGGAAAGCCACCTCGACAAGGTGGTCGACCCCGCCGGTGGATCTTACTATATCGAAACGCTCACCATGTCGATGGCTCAAGAGGCTTGGAAACTCTTCCTCGATGTTGAGGACAACGGAGGATTTGAGGCGCAACTCAACGCCGGAAAAATCACCGAGGCTGTCAACGCAAGCGCTAAGGCCCGCTTCGACAAGGTGGCAAAACGCCGCGAACAACTGCTTGGCACCAACCAGTTCCCCAACTTCACCGAGAATAGCGAACACCGTGCCGACAACGTTGACTACACTCCGGCTCCCGACGGTGCTCTCAACAGCCTGCGACTCGCAAGCGAATTCGAGCAAGTGCGTCTCGCCACCGAGCGCGCGGCGGCCACTCCCAAGGTGTTCATGCTCACCATTGGCAACCTCACCATGCGTCTGGCTCGTGCCCAGTTCAGCAGCAACTTCTTCGCATGTGCCGGTTACCAGATTATCGACAACAACGGCTTTGAGACCGTTCAAGCCGGTATCGATGCGGCTCTCGACAAGGGCGCCGAAATCGTCGTGCTCTGCTCGAGCGACGACGAGTACGCTCAATATGCCCCCGAGGCAGTCAAGTATCTCGACGGTAGAGCCACGCTCGTGGTGGCAGGACCCGAAAATGAAGAGTTCAAAGCCCTCGGCATTAACTACTTCATCAACGTCCGCTCCAACGTGCTCGCTACTTTGAAGGAATTTAACGCTAAACTGCTAAAATAAGGAGGAACACATATTATGAGACCTGATTTTAAAAACATCAACATAGCAAACGAGGCGTTCAATGTCGAACACAAGCCTCTTAACCTCGGCGAAAGCTGGAAAAACGCCGAGTTGCTCGATATCAAGAAGGTGTACACCCGCGACGACCTCGAGGGACTCGAACACCTCAACTTCGTGGCAGGTATTCCTCCCTTCCTGGGTGGCCCCTACAGCCTGATGTATCCTTTCCGTCCTTGGACCGTGCGCCAGTATGCTGGCTTCTCGACAGCTGCCGAGAGTAACGCCTTCTATCGCCGCAACCTCGCCTCGGGACAAAAGGGACTCTCGGTCGCTTTCGACCTTCCCACCCACCGCGGATATAACGCCGACAATCCCCGCGTCGTGGGCGACGTGGGCAAAGCGGGCGTGTCAATCTGCTCGGTAGAGGACATGAAAGTGCTCTTCGACGGCATTCCCTTGAACACCATGTCGGTGTCGATGACCATGAACGGTGCCGTGCTTCCGATTCTCGCTTTCTATATCGTCAGCGGTCTGGAGCAAGGCGCTAAGCTCGAGCAAATGGCTGGTACTATTCAGAACGACATCCTCAAGGAGTTCATGGTGCGTAACACCTATATCTATCCGCCTAAGTTCTCGATGCAAATCATCGCCAGCATCTTCGAGTACACATCTAAGTATATGCCCAAGTTCAACAGCATCTCCATCTCGGGATACCACATGCAGGAAGCGGGCGCTACAGCCGACATTGAGCTGGCTTACACCCTCGCCGACGGTATCGACTACATCCGCACCGGTATCAACGCCGGACTCGACGTCGACGCGTTCGCTCCACGTCTGTCGTTCTTCTGGGCAATCTCGATGAACTTCTTCACCGAGATCGCTAAGATGCGCGCCGGACGTCTGCTCTGGGCGAAGATTGTCAAGAGCTTCGGCGCTAAGAACCCAAAGTCGATGTCGCTTCGTACTCACAGCCAAACCTCAGGTTGGTCGCTCACGGCGCAAGACCCCTTCAACAATGTCGGACGTACTTGTATCGAGGCTATGGCAGCGGCGCAAGGCCACACCCAGTCGCTGCACACCAACGCGCTCGACGAGGCTATCGCGCTGCCTACCGACTTCTCGGCTCGTATCGCACGTAACACTCAAATCTACATCCAGCAGGAAACCAACATCACCAAGGCTATCGACCCCTGGGCCGGTTCCTACTACGTAGAACGTCTCACCCACGAACTTATGCACAAAGCATGGGAGCACATTCAGGAAATCGAGAAAATGGGTGGCATGGCTAAGGCTATCGAAACGGGGCTGCCTAAGATGCGCATCGAAGAGGCGGCCGCTCGCACCCAAGCTCGCATCGACAGCGGACGTCAAACCATCGTGGGCATCAACAAATATGCACTTGAAAAGGAAGATCCTATCGACATCCTCGAAATCGACAACACTGAGGTGCGCAACGAGCAAGTGGCACGACTGGAGCAACTTCGCGCCAACCGCGACGAGGCTAAGGTTCAAGCCGACCTTAAGGCGATCACCGAATGTGTGCGCACCGGCAATGGTAACCTGCTCGAACTCGCTGTCGAGGCCGCTAAGGACCGCGCTTCGCTCGGTGAAATCAGCGACGCCTGCGAGGAAGTGGTAGGACGTTATAAAGCAGTTGTTAAAACCATTTCAGGAGTGTATTCAGCCGAAACTAAATCAGATCCCGACCTCCAGCGTGCGCGCGAACTAACCGCGGCGTTCGCCAAGAAGGAAGGTAGACAACCTCGCATCATGATTGCTAAAATGGGTCAAGACGGTCACGACCGCGGTGCCAAAGTGGTAGCCACAGGCTACGCCGACTGCGGCTTCGACGTCGATATGGGACCGCTCTTCCAAACGCCCGAAGAGAGCGCTCGCGAGGCAGTTGAAAACGACGTCAACGTGCTGGGTGTTTCCTCGCTCGCCGCAGGACACAAAACGCTTGTGCCCCAGGTGATCGAAGAGCTCAAGAAGCTCGGACGTGACGACATCCTCGTTATCGCAGGTGGTGTAATTCCCGTTCAGGACTACGACTTCCTCTACAAGGCTGGAGTAGCCGCCATCTTCGGACCGGGCACCAACCTCATGAAGAGCGCGATCCAAATCATGGAGCTTCTCCTCGACAACGAGTAACACCCGCAATCGACAGTCGCCACAGCGCGGCCGTGACCAACCGGCAGTCGCTAAAGTGCGACCTCAATCCCCCACACAGTGGCGGCAGGCACCCCCTCGCCGCCACTGTCCCTTTCTATCCCCATAATCCTGAATTTTTCACCCAAAACCCTTGACAACCCTCCAAAAATCAATTACCTTTGCACCCGCAAACGCTATTATTGCAAGCGTTTTTTGTTACGTTTGGATATTTTACTGATTTTGCAAGACTAATGTTTGTTGTGCGTCGAGGTGGAGTGTTTGTGCTACGCGGCTACGCCGGCTTGGGCAAAACAGTGTCGGCACCTATTTTAACGCCAAATGAAGGTTTACTTACGCTAAAGCGCAAAGTTTGGACGGCGACGATGACAAGAAATTGAAAATGATTATACAACGGTTTAAATTGGCTTGATTTTATGGGTTTTACCGAGGTGAATGAATTACGAAAGAGCGGTAAGCTTCACGAGGCACTCGCAATGGCGCTGGACGACCTGCGGCGTGACGATGGTGCCTGGTCGCGCAAGGCTATCTTCTGGGTCGACAACGACCTGCTTAAGAAGGCCGTAGCCGAAGGTGACTCCGACAGCGCTCAGCGCTTTTTCGCCGAGATGGAGGAGCACAGCTCTCACTTCGTGGCCGACGAATATAGCGACAAAGCGCTACACTACGCGCGACTCAAAGCCAATCACCATTGGCAGGAAGTGCGCGATGCTGTCGAGAAATCTAAGGGCAACGCCCGCGATGCCGAGCAAGCCTACAACACCGTTAAGGCTTTCTACGACGCAGGCCAACTCGACAGCAGTCAGCTGCAAGACTTCGGTTGGATAATATATCGCTACTGCAAGGAGATAGTCGGCTGGTATGACTCCTCAAAGGCGAGGGCGGCGCTCGCTACATATCTCAAGCTCGACGTGGAGCGTCCCTCACTGTTACATTCTGGCATCTTGCGCCTGGCAATCGAACTCGAGAAGAACAATAAGGCGAACTTCAAGTTCACTCGTTTCCTCGAGATGTGGGGCTTCGACAATTTCAGTGATGACGATTGGCGGCATTTCCGCACCGACGACGGCAAAACCTTGCCATCGGTAGTGCAAAAAGCTATCTACAAATACGTTGCCGAGCTAAAGGATGACAAGATTACTACTGTGCCCGACGCCTTCGTGGCATTGCTCGACAAGGCGATAGAGCGTATGCCGCGTGTGCCTATGCTGCAATACCAAAAAGCAAGGCTTCTCGGCATTGTTGGCAAGCGTGACGAGGCTTTCGCCATTTTCAAGGAACTGCCGGCAAAGATTAAGCAACCTTTCCTTTGGAGCGATATCGCCGATCTCGCCCCGACTCGCGAGTTGAGTATAGCCGCATTGTGCAAACTCATTACCGAGCAACGCAACGAGAATTTTCTTGGCGACGCGCGCCTGCGCTTGGCAAAGCTACTCATTGCCGACGGGCGATATAAGGAGGCGTTGCGCGAGGCAGAGACTTTTTACGACGCGCGACGTGCCGCCGGTTGGAAAATCGACGATGACTACGTGGCGGTGCGCAGTGCGATTCCTATCGACACAAAGCTCATTGCCGATAACAATGCGTTATACAAGAAGCAACTTGAGTCGCTCGAGGAATTGCTCTATACCGATGCGATTGAGCAAGTGATGGTGTGGTGTGGATTTTTCTACACCAATAAACTCGGCAAGACGCGCACGCGTTTGGTCGCCTCCGACGGCTCATCGCTTGTGGTTGCCCCAAAATCGCTGCCTCAAATGGCGCATAACGAGTTTAATTTCTTCAATGTCCGTATCAAGGATAACAAGCTGCTGTCGCTGAAGCCTATTACTGCCGCCGAGGGCGAAAAGCGCTTCATAGTCCAATCGGGCACCATAGTTATTCGCACAGCTGCCAACGGACGACCCTACGGCAAGGTGCCTCACGTGTTTATAGGCGAGGAGCATCTCAAGAACCTGCGCGATGGCGACAGTGTGCGTCTCGTTGGAGGCGAGCGCAATGGGAAACGTCAAGCTTTTGTAGTGATGAAAGTTAAAAAATAATTAGTTAAAATATGTTAAATAATAAATTTCTTTCTGTCTTTGTTATAGCCTTGACTGTGCTGCTTTTAGCCGCTTGTGATAAGGTTGACAACAAATCGTTGCCGGGCTATATGGTGCGCATTCCGCTTAGCGACTACGGCCGATGGGCCACCTACGGCGTGAGCGGGGTGGGGGAGTACCGCATTTTCAATCGTGAGAAAAAGCTCCCGTCCAACTATCCCTACGATGCCACCACCTACACCGGCTTTGGCGGTGTGTTGCTCATGATGGGCATCGACATGAAACCGATAGCCTACGATATGGCGTGTCCCATCGAGGCGCGTGCCGATGTGGTAATAAGTATCAATAGCGAGAATTTCGAGGCTTATTGCCCCAACTGCGATTCACGATACAATATCCTAACCGGTTCGGGAGGCCCTATCAGCGGCATGGCGCTCAATCACAAGAAGGGGCTCACACCCTACGCCGTCAACGCTACCGGCTACGGTGGCTATCTTATTACAAATCGCTGATAAAATGTGGTTTGATTGTTGATTACGGCTGTTTCTCGCTTAGCTCGAGCCAGCGTAACTCTTTCTCGTCGAGCAACGATTGAAGCTCGGCGTAGCGGCGGCTACGCTCTTCCATGTCGGCAATCACTTCGCCCGAAGCGAATAGGGCATCGAGCTCTGCCTTCTCCTCGCCAAGCGCCGCAAGCTCGTGGCCGAGTTGCTCCAGCTCTTTCTTCTCCTTGTAGGTGAGGCGATTACTGTTGTCGCGATTGTTCCAGCTCTGTTTGGGTTGCGGCTTGGCGGCCTTGCGTTGCTCTTGCGCCTGCTCGCGGTCGTGAAACTCTTTCCACGCGCGGTATTCGCTATAGTTGCCGGGGAAGTCTTTCACCACGCCGTCGCCCAGAAACACAAGCGTGTGGTCCACCGTGCGGTCCATGAAGAAGCGGTCGTGGCTTACGATTATTACGCAACCGTGAAATTTTGAGAGATATTGCTCAAGCACCTCGAGTGTAGTTATGTCAAGGTCGTTAGTGGGCTCATCGAGAATGAGGAAGTTTGGCTTCGACATGAGCACAAGTGCCAAGTAGAGCCGCCGCTTCTCTCCGCCGCTCAACAGGCCTATGGTCTTCTGCTGATCCTTGACGCTGAACAGGAATAAGTTGAGAAACTGGGCCGTGGTATACTCGGTTTTTTCGTCAAACACGATATACTCGGCTATGTCGCGAGCCACGTCTATCACGGTCTTGTTCTCGTCGAGCGCCATTCCCTCCTGGCTGTAGTAGCCAAATTTCACGGTCTTGCCCACCTCAAAGTAGCCGCTGTCGGGGGGCACTTCGCCCAGCAAGAGCTTGATGAACGTCGATTTGCCCACGCCGTTGTCGCCCACTACACCCATCTTCTCGTAGCGTGCGAAGGTGTAGTTGAAGTCGCGAAGTATCACCTTGTCGCCATAGCGTTTTGCCACATCGTGGGCGATAAAGATCTTCTTGCCTATGTAGGCGGCATTGGTGTTGAGCTTTACGTCGCCCACTTCTCTGATGGCGCGTGCCCGCTCTTGCAGGTCGTAGAAAGCGTCGATGCGATACTGCGCCTTATGCATTCGTGCTTGTGGCTGGCGACGCATCCATTCGAGCTCGGTGCGAAGCAGGTTGCGCGCACGCTCCACCTGCGCGTTGTGCGCCTCGATGCGTTCGGCGCGCTTCTCAAGGTAGTAGTTATAATTGCCGTCGTAGCCGTATATCGCTTGATTGTCAATCTCGAGTATGCGGTTACACACATTGTCGAGAAAGTAGCGGTCGTGCGTCACCATCAGTAGCGCTGCCGTACTCTTGTTGAGGTATCGTTCGAGCCATTCAATCATGTCGATGTCGAGGTGGTTGGTAGGCTCGTCGAGAATGATCATTTGCGGCTCGTCTATTAGGATGCGGGCGAGAGCCACGCGTTTCACTTGCCCGCCGCTCAGCTGGTCGACAGGCTGGTTGAAGTCGTCAATCTTGAGTTTTGATAGCACCTGCTTGAAGCGCTCCTCGTGATCCCATGCTCCGGCTGCATCCATCGCGGCGAGTGCCGCAGCCATAGCTTCGGTTGAGCCGTCGCGCAGCGCGTGCTCGTATTGTAGCACAGCTCGTGCCTGGTCGTCGTTGCCCTCGAGACACACTTCCAGCACCGTCTTTGCCGTCTCGAAGCGTGGTTCCTGTGGCAGGTAGCCCACGCGCCAGTCGTTGCGCATCACTATGCGGCCCTCGTCGGGAGCCTCAATACCGGCAACGATGTTGAGCAGCGAGGTTTTCCCCATACCGTTGCGAGCGATGAGCCCTACCTTGTCGCCGCCGTTTATAGTGATGTTGACGTCGCCAAAGAGCAGGTTGATGCCGTAGGATTTAGTTATGTTCTCGAGTTGAAGCAATGTCGCTATGTGTTATTCGCCCGACTTGTCGTCGCTAAGGCTGTCGAGCACTTGTTTCACCTTCTGGTCGGTTACGGTGAGCTTATTCTTGCAGAACTTGAGCAGTTTCAGTGCCTGCGAGGTGTAGGCGCTTAAGTTGTCGATATCACAGTCGGGCGCTTGCATCTTCTTTACAAGTGCCTCAAGCTGGGCGAGTGCTTGGTTGTAGGTCAGTTCTTGTTCCATTGTGGTTGTCGTTAATTATGTTAAAGAGGAAAAAGAGTTCGCCGTCATGCGTTGGCGGCGAACTGTAGGGTCATTCCTGAGGCTTGGAGTTGTTTGTCGGCATAGTCACGAGTTAGGTGAAACTCCTTCGTGCCTGTGCCCGGCAGAGAATACATGGCGTCGACCATGATTGTCTCGAATATTGAGCGCAGGCCGCGTGCGCCGAGCTTGAACTCGATGGCTTTTTCTACCACAAAGTCGAGTGCGTCGTCGTCAATCTCGAGTTTGATGCCATCCATGTTAAGCAGCTTTTGGTACTGCTTGACGATAGCGTTCTTGGGCTCGACCAGGATGCGTCGCAACGCCGGCGCGTCGAGTGGCTCGAGGTTGGTGAGCACAGGCACACGGCCGATAATTTCCGGAATCAGACCGTACGAGCGAAGATCTTGCGGTGCCACGTAGTGCAGCAGTTTCTCCTGCTCCACCTTGCTGATACGGTTGCCGGCGCCGTAGCCCACAACGTGAGTGTTCAGACGTAACGCAATCTTACGCTCGATGCCTTCGAATGCTCCGCCGCAGATAAAGAGGATGTTCTTCGTGTCGAGGGCAATCATTCGCTGCTCGGGGTGTTTGCGACCGCCTTGCGGCGGCACGTTCACCACCGATCCCTCAAGCAGTTTGAGCAGGCCTTGTTGCACGCCCTCACCGCTCACGTCGCGTGTAATCGACGGATTGTCGCTCTTGCGCGCGATCTTGTCGATCTCGTCGATAAACACGATGCCGCGCTCCGCCTTCTTTACGTCGTAGTCGCAGTCGGCGAGCAGACGCACGAGCAGGCTCTCAACGTCTTCGCCCACATAGCCGGCCTCGGTGAGAACGGTGGCGTCGACGATGGCGAACGGCACCTTCAGTAGCTTGGCGATTGTCTTTGCCAGCAGTGTCTTGCCTGTCCCCGTTGGCCCCACAATCATGATGTTCGACTTCTCGATGTCAATATCGTCCTCGTCTTGCGCCAAGCGCTTGTAGTGGTTGTAGACCGCTACCGAGAGGTATTTCTTCGCCTCTTCCTGTCCGATTACGTATTCGTCGAGGTAGGCCTTAATCTCAGCGGGAGTGGGAATATCGTCCTCAAAGCCAAGATTGAGCTTGGCTTGACGGGAACCACTGCTTTTTGCGGCTTTTTTCTTATCGTTTGCTCCGGGTGTGATTTCCTTAAAATCGTATAGCTCGCGAATGTTGTCGTTGAGCGTAAACAGGCAATTGGTGCAGATGCAGCCGTCGTTGCCGGGCACCAAGAGTCCACCCATGCGGGAGATCTCGCTCTCGGTGTGTCCGCAGAATATGCAATGCTCTTCGTTTGTTCTCTTTTTTGCCACGATGTTCTTTATTTAGTTTACAAGTGTACAGGTGTTCAAGTTTACGGGTGGGCACTGGTCGAGGGGCTATTTCGACTTGATAAGCACCTTGTCTATCATGCCGTAATCTTTGGCCTCAGCGCTGGTCATCCAGTAGTCGCGGTCGCTGTCGGCATACACCTTGTCGTAGGGTTGTCCTGAGTGTTCCGAGATTATGTTGTAGAGCTCTTGCTTCAACTTTTGTATCTCGCGAGCGGTGATTTCAATATCACTTGCTTGGCCTTGGATGCCGCCCATGGGTTGGTGAATCATCACGCGCGAATGTTTGAGGGCATAGCGCTTGCCTTTCTGGCCCGCCACGAGCAATACTGCAGCCATCGATGCCGCCATACCGGTGCAGATGGTGGTAACATCGCTCTGGATATACTGCATGGTGTCGTAGATGCCCAGGCCGGCATACACCGAGCCGCCGGGTGAGTTGATGTAAATCGACACATCCTTGCCGGGGTCGGCGCTGTCGAGATAGAGCAGTTGCGCTTGTATCACGTTGGCGGTATAGTCGTCAATTTGGTCGCCCAGAAAGATGATGCGGTCCATCATCAGTCGCGAGAACACATCCATCTGAGCCACGTTCAGTTTGCGCTCCTCGATGATGGTGGGCGAGATGAGGCTGTTGTTTACAGCCCCGGTGTATTGGTCGAGTGCCATGCCGTTCATCCCCAGATGATTGACGGCGTAGTTTCTGAAATCGTTCATTGTCGTAACTTCTTTAATATTTAAAAATAATGAACTTTTATTTACACGAATTGAACAAATTAAGGATTTATAATTTGTTCAATTCGCGGGATGAGTTGTTGGGCTTTTACTTGTTCTCGAACAGCTTGTTGAAGTCGTCGACGCTCACTTTCTGCTCGTCGATGGTTACGGCATTCTTAATGGCGGCGTAAAGCTTGTCCTCGAAGCAACGCTCGTTGATGTTCTCACTGTGCTTCTCGTCGTCGAGCAGGCGCTGAGCAAATTCGTCGAGCACGTCATCGGGTACATTTGTCATGCCGTACTGAGCGTATTGCTGAGCGGCGAAGAAACGGGCCAGACGCTTGCGATCCTCTTCATCAACCTTTACGTCGAGTTGAGCGGCAAGCTTATTCTTGATAAGCATCCAAATCACGTCTTTTCTCACTGTCGGGTACTCCTTGTCGATATCCTCGGCGGTAGCCTTCTCGTTGCGGGCGAGCAGGAATTGCTTGAGGATATCGTCGGGCAGCTCGAGGTCGCCCACAAGGTCCATAATCTTCTGCTTGGCGTCGAGCGAGAAACGGTAGTTGCTGTCGGCAGCAAGTTGGCCGGCAATCATCTCGCGCAGTTTGGCGTAGTAGTCGTCCTCGTCGGCTGCGATGTCCTTACCCAGCACGCTGTCGTAGAAGTCCTTGTCGTGCTCGGCAGGCTTCAGCACCAGGATGTCGTCCACCTTAAATTTGAAGTCGGCGGTAACATTCTCGGCATCCTTGCGGTCGATGTTGAGCAACGACGAGATTTCCACCGCACTGCCGTCGGCAGCCTTGGCGGGGTTGTAGATCACCTCGTCGCCAATCTTCTTGCCTACGAAGAGGGCTTTTTGGTCGTCGTTCTTGAAGTGCTTGGGCGAGAGCACGGCGCGTTCGTTGCTGATGCCGCCTTCCTTCGCCTTTCCTTCCTCGTCAAGCTCGACTATCGAGCCGCGCACCATGGCGTCCTCGGTAATCTCCTCACCGGCCACTTGCGAGCCGAAGCGCTGGCGATATTGGTTGTCCTGGTTCTCCACCATCTTGTCGTCCACGAGAATGGTGTAGTAGGGAATTGTCAGTTCGTTGTCGAGCTTAACGTCAAACTCGGGCTCGAAACCGAGGTGGAACTTGAAGGTGTATTCTTCCTCGTTCACGAGGTCGACTTTCGTGTCCTTGTCGAGCACGGGCTCGCCGAGCAGGTTCAGCTTGTTGTCGACGATATACTTGGAAAGTTCGCGGCTCACCTTACGGTCTACCACGCGGCTGAGGATCTCCGGACCATAAGTCTTCTCGAGCAGCTTGGCCGGTACGTGACCGGGACGGAAGCCCTTGAGCGGGTGGCGGCGTCCGGCTTCGTTAAGGTCTTTCTTGTAGTCGGCTTGATAGTCTTCTTTCACGAGCGATATTGTGAGAATGCCATTCACATTATCGACTTTGTCTAATGTAACGTTCATTTTTTGTCTTGTTATGTATTTTATTTTATTGATTTTTCTTTGAAAAGCGGCTGCAAAGGTACAACAATATTCGTAATTGAGCAAATTTCGTGCCAAGTTTCCCGTTAAGTTTCCCGTTATGCCATATTCGGAATTCTTGTCATGTTGGCGCGACATTAGTCCTATGAACGCAGTCGGAGGTGCCGTCGGTGTAGGATGTTGCCGTGAATACTTCAAGCTTCTCACCAGGAAGAGAATGGAACTATTGTGGAAAATTCGAATATTTTTGCGTCAATGATGAAAAATTGAAAAAAACGCAAAAAAAATTTGGTCAGTTAAAAAAGTCGCCGTAACTTTGCACCCGCAAAGGCAAAAAACGAGGGGCACTAGCTCATCTGGTAGAGCGCAACACTGGCAGTGTTGAGGTAAGCGGTTCGAGTCCGCTGTGCTCCACTCCCCGCAATCGCAAGTGGTCAACCAAAAGCCACTTGCGTTTTTTTATACCGAATTGAAGTTTGAAAGGGCGAAATATTGTTGACGTTGTTAACTTTTTACAAAAAAAATCAGGGTGCGGTGCAACCTTTTGGGTACCTTTGCGCGTCTAACGACAAAATAAACGAAAAAAATCCAATTTTTTAACTCAAACACGATATGAAGAAATCAGTTTTGATATTGATAGTGGCTCTGACAGCGGTCGTAACTGTGCCCGCGGTGGCGCAACAGTCTTACCGAGAAATGAGCATCGAAGCGCTGGTCGACTCACTGCGTAAAGCCATGGGCGGCAAGGACACGCTACAGGTCACCAGCGCCGGCAAACTTCCTGCCGGGGCGAAAGAGAAAACCGATATCACTGTGGTGAGCGACAAGGACACGGTATCGATAAAGGCCGAAGGCGACCGCGGACTGATTGTAACCCGCGTTAAGCGTCTCGACCGGGCTCTCGACGACACTCTGCTCAATCTGCAAGATGGAGGCCGTGATATTGTCGACACCGATGAGGCCGACTTCGACTCACAGAAGGGTGTTGTTTACGAAGGAATGGATACCGCGCGTCGGATTGTGGCAATGCTGGTCTTCGGCCTGGTGGCGATAGTGGGGCTGTGCCTGCTGTTCTACTATATCCATCGCCGCCGGCGGTATAAGGTGATTGAACGAGCTATCGCAGCCAACTATCAACTCCCGCCCGAGTTCTTCGGTTGCAAAGCATATCGCCAACGTGCGGAAGCAGCCGCCTCACCGCGCGCCACTCCACGTCAAGCGCCACAGGCCGCTTCCATCGTCGACTTGCGCGACACCGATTTGCGTACAATGCGTAGCGGCTTTACGTTGATTGCCGTGGGATTGGGACTCGTACTCTTCTTCGCCATTGCCGGTGCCGCAGCCATGGCGGGACTGATGTCGGCAATCGTGTTCTTGGGATTAGGCAAGGTAGCTATAGTATATCAGCAACAGCGTCAAGGTTACGACGAGCCGACACAAGAGCCCGCGGCTGCGCCTACCACCACGGACGCAACAGCCGCCACGCCGCCTCCGGCACCAGCCGCTACCGCCGCTGAACCGAATGAGATGCCGCCTGTGTTCAACCACGATGAACTGAAATAAGCACTCTGCCAACTACGCTGTATGCTTAGCAAAGCGACAGAAATAAAGCTTATCGCGCAATGCCTGATCGCCGACGACCGAAACGCCTTCGGACAACTGGTTGACGCCTACGCTCCTCGTGTGAAACGGTTCCTGATGAACCTCACCGGTGGAGACGCCTACCTTACTGACGACCTCTCGCAAGAGACTTTCATCAAGGCATACATCAATCTGAGGGCGTTCAAAGGGCTGTCGTCGTTCTCCACTTGGCTCTACCGCATAGCCTACAACGAGTACTATACCGAGCGCCGTCGACACAGCGAGGTGGGCGAGGAGCAGATCGCTCCGGCTAATGAACCCATGGCGGCAACCGGAGCCGACGACGGGCTGGCCGCGCTGGATGTAGAAGTGGCTTTGCGAGCGCTCAGCGACGAGGAACGTGCCGTCGTGACACTCTTCTATATCGACGACCAGCCGCTAAAGCGAGTCGCTACCATCACAGGGCTCCCGGTCGGAACCGTTAAGTCGCATCTGCATCGGGCCAAAGCCAAAATGGCACGCTATATTGAAC
>JAFVDY010000061.1 GCA_017478265.1 Muribaculaceae bacterium
CGGATCGATTAGTTTAACAATAACCAACGATTATGTGGCATGCGCAGATTTATGGGAAGAAGGAGTCTGCTATGGTCCTAATATTCGCAGTTTGACTCTTTCAAAAGATGTCACAAAGGTGAATGGCGAGACATTTAACGCATTTGGAGATAACCTCAGTAGTAATGTTTTTTGTTATGCCAATGTGCCACCTGTAGTGACACCCGCCGCTACCAAGACAATCTCGAATATTAAGCTCCATGTGCCGGAAAAGTCCACAGCAAAGTATTTCACTGCCGAACATTGGAAGAATTACGCCAACATCGTCGGTGATGCCGTCGAGCCTGAATCCATCACTTTCAACGAGCATAGTCTGGCGCTAAACGTTGGCGATAAGTTTTATTTGACTTCAACCGTTTTGAACAAGGATGGCAGTTCGGTTGAGACAACAACCGATAAGGATGACTCGTACTATTACAATAAGGCGTTTGTGGCAATGTTCTCTACCAACAAGTTAGTTGCAAATGTCACCGAGAATACGAAAAGTTACTATCAGGATGGAGTATACAAGAAATATAATATAGAGGCAAAAGGCAAAGGCGAATGTGATATAGTCACGTTCTACGGCAATGTGATTGACTATTGCCACGTGGTGGTTAACGGCGAAGACCAGCCCGCCGACGATGATGAGATTGCCATCGTACTCGAGTGTAACGAGAAATCGTTGTTCCCCAACGAGATGGTGACGCTTCACCCCAAGCTGAACGTCAACAACTTGCCCAACCCCACCTTCAGCGTTGAGTGCGACAACAATGAAGTCGTTTTGGTTCGCTCGATGGTGGTCAACAACTATATCCCTACTGTTCAAGCCCTGGCTCTCAAGCCCGGAGTGGCCAACATCACCGTCAAGTGCGACAACTACGCCGATGTGGTTGAGCCGGCCGTGTGCAAGATCTTCGTCACCCGCGAGATTAGCGATGTTAATATCGATGGCGTTGTGAACGCCGGCGACGCGAGCGCAATCTACGAGGTAATCCTCAACAGCAACGCCGACGAGCGCCTACGTTCAATCTCCGACCTCAACGGCGACGGCTTCGTCAACGCCGGCGACATCAGCATCCTCTACGAGAATATCCTCAAAGCTGAATAGCCCACTGAGTGGCTGAATGAGAAAAGTCGATGGCTTTGTGGGTTTAGCAAAGCCATCGACTTACTTTAGAAGGTTGGTTAAAATCCGCGTCGGCCATGCGGCCGACTACGGAATAAAACGCTGTTAGTTAGCGGGTTCCCACTTGCAGCGTACGGGCGACACTATGGCGCCCTCTTTCTTTAGCCCGGCAAACGCCTTGTCCACCTCCTTGCGGTCGGCGCCCAGAGCTTTCGTCACGTCGCCCGCCGAGATAGGCTTGCCGGCGGCGCGCATGGCTTCCAATACTTTCTCTTTCATCTCTCTAAGTGTTTTATGACAGGTGAATAAACGGTTGTCGAAAGCATTACAGCTCGATAGGCTCAAGGTTCTTGCTCTCGATGTCCTTGAAGTAGCGATAGGTGCTCACCTTCAGCTCCATAGTGGCATCCTCGTCGGCAATAATCATCGCCTTGGGGTGCATCTGCAGAGCGCTCAGCGTGCACATGTGCGACACGCCACCCTCAACGGCGGCCTGCAAGGCGCGAGCCTTCTTGTAGCCGTTGACGATAATCATCACTTGGCGGGCGGCCATCACGGTGCCTACGCCTACGGTCAGCGCCGTCTTGGGCACCTTGTTGATGTCGTCGTCGAAGAAGCGGCTGTTGGCGATGATGGTGTCCTGAGTGAGTGTCTTGATGCGGGTGAGCGAGCACAGCGACGAGCCGGGCTCGTTGAACGCGATATGGCCGTCGGGGCCTACACCGCCCATAAACAGGTCGATGCCACCCGCAGCCTTGATGCGCTCCTCATAGTGGCGGCACTCGGCCTCGAGGTCCTCGGCGTTGCCGTTCAGGATATTGACATTCTCGGGGCGAATATCGATGTGAGAGAAGAAGTTGTTCCACATAAACGAGTGATAGCTCTCGGGGTGCTCTTCAGGCAGGTTGACGTACTCATCCATGTTGAAGGTCACCACATTCTTGAACGACACCTTCCCGGCCTTGTTCAGCGCGATGAGCTCACGATACATACCTAACGGCGAACTGCCCGTGGGGCAACCGAGCACGAACGGACGCTCTGCCGTGGGATTGAACTTGTTAATCTCGCTTGCAACGTAATGGGCTGCCCAGCGCGAAACTTTCTCGTAATCAGGTTGAATGATTAATCGCATGTTTGTTTGAGTTTTAATATTAAGTATTTAAGTGTTTTACATTATCTTAACCGAATAGGCGCATCAGCAGCGACACGCACACTATGCCGTTCAGATAGCCCGCCACCACTTGGCCCAGGCTGTGCTTGCCCAGCACAATCCTTGCCGAGCCCACCACGCCGCAGCACACTATCGAGAACAGCAGTATTCCCACCATCCACACGGGTTCTATCACCTCGAGGTTCATTGCCTTGATTTGATAAAGCATGGTGGTGACGCCGGCCACACCGGCCGCGTGGGCGCTGATCTTCCAGACACGATTGACGAGCAAGGTCACCAGCAGCGTCAACGCTCCGCCGGCGGCAAACATCACCATCCACATAGGCTGATGAATATATGCGAAATAGGCCGCCAGCGCCAAGTAACACACGAGCGCGAACCCGTAGGGTAGCGTGCGCTCCTTCGGGTCGTCGAGACGCTTGTCCTTGATAATGTTGAGGTTCTGGAGGATGGCGATAAACATAATGGGAGTGACGCACGTAACGCCAAGCGTAATCAGCGTCAGCTTCATCTGCACCCCTATGGGCTGTAGGCAGAGCGGCGAAATCCACGAGGCGATAAACACCCCATAGAAGGGCATCAGCAGCGGCGACATCGTCGCCGACGCAAACCGCGCTATCTCCGTAATCATTCGGTCGCCTTTCATCGTTGTCAATCGTTGTAACTTGGCGGCAAAATTATAAAAAAAATCGGAAATCCCAGATATAAATAAGAAAAATACTGCCTTTTGAGCAGTATTTTTCGATTACATTGATTATTTATCATTGTCATTTAGCGAGGATGATGCTATATAGCTCGCTGATGTCGCCGGCGTTGATGTTGTTGTCGCCGTTAAGGTCGGCCTTGCCGGCATTGGTGGTGTCGGTGCCGAGGATGATGGCGTAAAGCTCGCTCACGTCGCCGGCGTTCACCTGTCCGTCACCGTTCACATCGCCTCGCATGCCACCACTTGGCAGGATTTCAAACTCTCCGTACCAGTATTGTCCGCCCACGGTGAGCATACCATTCTCAAATTCCGCTCCGGCAGGCTGCGACACATAGCTGTCCTTAAGCACCAGTTGCCGCCCTATCGAGAGTTGCTTGCCGCGTAACGTAGCGTTGTCGACGGTAAGGTTCTCCTTATAGTCGTCGCTGAAGGGCGATGCGTTGACGGTGCAATCCTTGATAGTCAGCATCACGCTTTCGCTCGGTTGATGCGTCATCAGGAACATTGTGTTGCCGTTATTGCCTCCGCCGAGTGTGAGCGAGCCTCCGCCGGTAATGGTCACATCCGAACATTCCTCAAGCGTTGCGCCTACGTAGTAGTTGTTATCGCCACCTGTGAGAGTAATCGTGTTATCACCCTTTAAGCGAATTGTCAGGCCTTGTTGCATCAGCGCCATGCCACCTGTTGAGGCCCCTGTCTCGATACTGATATTGTCGAGCGTGAGCACATTGGCCTCGGCATCGTAGCTCGCGGTGCCGCTCTTGATATAGCTACTGGTAATATTGCCGGCGTTTGCCGGTTTCACGCGCGTGCTGGCCACCATCAGCGGATAGCACAGTACGTCGGCGTTGACAATCGTGTTTTGAGTGTTCTTACCCGTATCGCGCAGGTAACCGCCTCCAAATGGCGCGTTGAAGTTGCTGTAGTAGCGGTAGAAGTCCTCCTCGTCGGGGCGATAGCGATAACAGTAACTGTCGTCGGTCAGCGTTACCTCGGTGGCGGTGGCCTTCGGATTGGCCACCAGCAGGTTGCCGCTGATGGCGGCGGGGGTGGTTGTCGGCACGCCCATGCGATAGACGCGATTGGGTGTGATGCCGGTAATGAGCACCGCCTCGCCTGCGCGCAATGCCGTTCCTGCCGACAACTCGGCAGTCTTGAGCTCGCCGCCCAGCCAACGGTTGTAGCCTGTGACGGCGAAGAAGCGCAGCTCACCATCGCTCTCGGCACCGGTGGGCAGCACGCAGCCCACAGGGTTGGTCACACCATCGGGCATCGACATTATCGCACTCGTCTTGCCGCTCACAAAGAATGGCATGATACGGCTCGCGGCACGCGTGCCGGCGCTCCAATTAAGCGCCTCGGTGCGCCACCGCGCCACATAGGGATGCGCCACATAGCAGCGGAAATCGTCGCGCATATCCACTCCGCCGAACACGCTATTGCCCATGGTGGAGCCGAACACAATCAGCTCGGTGAGGTTGGGACAGCCGTAAAACGCTCTGACGCCCAACGCGCAGCCATATATAGGGTGATAAAGGTTCACCGAGCCGGTGATGCCCGACCGGCAGAACGCGTAATCGCCAATACGAGTCAGGTATTTGTTGAACGTGAACTTCGTGAGCTTCGCGCAGTAGTAGAACGCCGAATCGCCCACACTCGTCGCATTCGAGAGATTGCAGTGAGTGAGCTCGCTACAGTTCTTGAACGCGTCCTTAGGCACACTCGTGATGGCCTCGGGCAACGTAACCGAGGTCAGCGTGGTGTTGCCGGCAAAGACGCTGTCGCCCAACGATGTCACGTTGTACTTTAAGCCACGATCGGTAACGACGGTTGGGATTTCTGTTGCCCATACCGTTAATGACGCGTACACCATCTGCACTTCGCCTCTCGAACTCTCGGTGGCCGGCTTGGTAACTATATAGCCACCTGATTCACCATAGGTGTTGCTGAATATATCGGCACCTCCGGCTTTGATGCTCTTAAAATCTCTCCAATACGACCTGTTGGCATAAGCCTTCCATGCATTAACAGGCACATTCAGATAGTTTTGTGTAGCACCATCAAACACATTGTTCTCCAAAAGAGGTGGCTTGCTTGAGCCTATCTCATAGGTGTTGATTGTTGTATTAATAAAGGCACTCTCCCCGATTTCGGTTACTGAGCTCGGGATTGCCAAGGCACCAATATTTCTAGCGTTTTGGAATGCATACGAGCCTATCGACTCTATTCCATACGGTATATTCACCCCCCAAGAGTGGGTGTCGACGGAGCACCCGTCAGCAAAGGCATAGCTGCCAATAGACTTACACGTTAACGGCAGGTTTTTCATCCAATCACGCATAAGCATGCCCACGGGATTGCGGATAACGGTGGTCTGGCTCTTGTCCATCAGCACGCCCTCCACAGCACTGTAATAGGGATTGGAGGCGGCTACGGTGTACTTCGTAAACCCGGTGCAATTGTTACAAGCGTCATACACGATGCCGTCCTTAGCAAGCGTCGCCGGCAAGGATAGCTCGGTGATGGCCGTGCCGGCAAAGGCACGCGACAGGATATAGGTTACGCCATCCAATAAATTCACATTCGTCAACGCTGTACATCCCTCAAACGCGCTCATTCCTATGGTTTTACCATTTATCGTCAGATTGGTAAGACTTGTACACCCCTTGAAGGCTTCAGTATCGACCGTGTTCAGGCTCGAAGTGATTTCGACCGTCTGGATGTGGGTGTTGCCGGTAAAGGCACCGGGCGCCACTTTATACACCGTGTAGGTAAGGCCGTTGTAGATTACGCTCTTCGGAATTATTATCGTCTTGGGTTTACTTGTCATACCCAAAGTACTCAATCCGACACAAACAGCCCGCCCGGAGGAGGTGTTAAGCGAGAAGGCGTAGTAACCGCTCTCCATGGTAACGTCGGCACGAGCTGAGGCGAACGCTACCACTAAGGTGATTATAACAAGAAACAGCTTCTTCATAGCTTTAATCAGAATTTCATGTAAATATTATTTAGAAAGGATTATCGAGTAGAGTTCGCTGATGTCGCCGGCGTTGATGTTGCCGTCAGCATTGAGGTCGGCTCTGCCGGCATTGGTGGTGTCGGTGCCGAGTATGATGGCGTAGAGCTCGCTCACGTCGCCGGCGTTTACCTGTCCGTCGCCATTGATGTCGCCTCGAACGCCGCCGTTGTCAAAAATCAGTTGCACAGAACTCACGTTTTTGAATACGTCGTAGGGGAGTTTCACGTATGCCATGCCTATGCGCGCGCCCAGATGGCGATAGAACGTGAGGGGCTCGTCGTAGGTGGCAAGGCCATAGTAGGCGGCATCGGTCTCGTCGCCGGTGAAGCGTACGGCGCCCGAGGCGCCTTGTAGCACATTCGACGCGTCGTAGAGCGCGCCACCTATCGTGTTGAGCATATAATGCTTTCCGGGCGTACCTTCTAGAATAAATCCACGCAAGTATTGACTCGGAAAGTTGTCGGTACACTCTTTGACTTTGAACGTCGCTTTATCGCCGGTGATAGTATAGTCGTGCCAATCACTCGTGATGTAGTACGCCTTCAACTGGTCGGGGCGCTCAGCCGAGAAATACGACGAGAACAGTTGATATTTTGAATCCTGCGGTATCGACACCCATTGGTTGAGGTACTTGGTGGGAGTCGGACTCCATTTGGCCACCGAGTCGGCCCATGCTTTGGCGCGTGTCCAGCATACGTACACTCTGAGGTCGGGGTTCGCGTTGGTAACGCCATAGGCGTTGGTGTAGACGGTGGTAGCCAAATTGCGATTGAACACCAGCTTTTTGAGCGAGGGCATATTGTCGAAGGCCTCAGCCTGTATGGTTCTGGCAGAAGCCGGAATCTCAAGTTCCTCTACCGCGGTTCCCCAGAAGGAGCGGTAGCCTACAACTAAAGGTTCATAACCCTCCTCGAAGGTGACTTTCTTTAAGTTGGAGCATCCCTCAAAGGCCCACCGCGGCATATTGGAGATTTCGGCGGGAACCGTTATTGATGTGAGTTGAGTTTTCACGGCAAAGATACTGTCGCCCCATTGCGTAACGTCATATTTACGACCTTGCCAATCCTCAACTGTGCGTAAGATAGTTGTCGTTTGATACATATCGCTGTAAACACGCTTTACCGTTCCGGGGGTGTCGGCTGTGGCATCGCGAGTAACTTTATAATATAAAACACTTGATGAACTCGTGGGAGTTGGCTGGTAAACATACGAGAAGTCATATCCGCCGGCAGCAATCTCAGGGAAAGATTTCCAGTTGTCGGCAGTCCAATATCTCTGGCAGTAGCTGGCAGGCACATATAACTTTTTCAACTTGCTGCCCTTAAACACATCGCTTGGAATAGCCAGCGGTGTTTCATGCCCCAGATAGATGTATAACTGCTCGGTAATCCCGCCAAAGGCATAGTTGCCGATGTTTGTCACCGATGATGGGATATGGTAAACCACGCGTGGCGTGTTATAAAAGGCATAGTTGCCTATAGAGCGAATGCCGTAGGGTATATTAATGTGGAAATAGTTGCCCACCGAATTGCCACTCTCCAGGTAATCGGCCGCCGCCGAGGTGTTGATTTGGACGCATGTGGCGGGTGTTTCCTTAAACCAATTGTACGCTTTCATGGCGCATGGAATGCGGATGAGTTGCGTCTGCGCCTTGTTGTAGAGCACACCACCCACCGCGCTGTAATATGCGTTGTCGGGGTCGACATTAAACTTCACGAAGTTGGGACAGTCGTTAAAGGCATCCGTCACAAGCGAGAGGTTTCTTACGGTGGCCGGCAGCGTAATCTCGCTTATGCCCGTGGCGGCAAATGCCCGGCTCTCGATACGGTTGACACCAGGGTTGAGAGTAACATCGGTGAGTGCCGTGCAACCCTCGAAGGCTTGCGCCTTGATGGAGTCGGCATACAGTGAGACTTCGGTGAGCGCCGTGCATCCGGCGAAGGCGGCGCGACCTATCTTCTTTACGTGGTCGGCGTTAGTTATTTTGGTTATATCGGTGCGTCCTGTAAGGGCACTATCGGCTATAGCGGTGATGAAGAAGCGATACTTTGTAGACTCGTCGTAGGAGGGAGTGAGTCTCATCGTACCTTCGGTAGTAGACGAAGAACCGTATCTTACCACCGTAGCGTCGATATTAACAACTTTGTCGACTAGTCCTATAGGTGACTCTCCGGTGATTATGGCATAGTAGCTTGGGCATGAAGAATAAGTGATTTCAATGTCGGCCATATTATTATATTTCACGCCCTTGATGTTCAAAGCCGACCACGCCGATTTGTAAGCAGTGGCAAGCCCGGGGACATCCGGGACATAAACGGTTACATTGGGATAAGTAGCAGTCGACAAGCGCCTAACGTGCGGCGGGGTGAGAGCCCGACTGAAAATCCGAGACAGCGAAGTGCATTTAGAGAAGGCATAGTCGTCGAAACCTAGCAGAGTGCCGGGAAGATCGACTGTTTCCAGATTAGAGCAAAAGGTAAAAGCCATCCCGATATGGGTGATACCGTAAGGCACCGTCACATCTGTGATGAAATCAAGAGCAGAGAAAGCCCCATCGGCGATTTCCGACACATAGTATTTACTGCCGTTGTATGTGGCTACATTGGGGATGAAGATGCTCAACGGCTTTTTAGCCATGCCGGTTTCGCTCAATCCGGTGCAATAGACCACCTTGCCGGTGCTATTGAATTTAAACTTATAGTCGCCGTCGGTAAACTCGACGTTGGCTTGCGCCCGCCCCGCGATGGCGAAGAGCAGGAGCATTGAAAACAACAGAATTTTTTTCATAATTATTTTTGTTTTATCATAAGTTTTAGCTTACTTGTTATCAAGCATTTTAGTTGCTTGACGAGTTAGTCCTGCGCCGCGCTGTAGAGGCCGGAATGCCCAGTTGCTCGCGATACTTGGCCACGGTTCGGCGCTTTATATTGTAGCCCCGCTCGTGCAGAGCGTCGAGAATGCGGTCGTCGCTCAACGGCTTTGCTTTGTCCTCATCGTCGACAATATGACGGATAGTTTCCATCACCTCGCGCGAAGAAACGTCGACTCCCGAGGCCGTTGTGAGGCGCTCATTGAAGAAGAATTTGAGCGGTTTGATGCCCCAAATGCTGTCAACATACTTGTTGCTTGTGGCGCGGGACACTACTGAGACATCCATATCGATTACATCGGCAATATCTTGCAGTCGTAGCGGATGAATGGCTGCGGCATCGCCTGTAAGAAAATAGTCGCGTTGCTTTTCGACTATAGCCCGCATTGTGCGGAAGAGTGTATCCTGCCGCATTTTGAGCACCTTGATGAAGTCGGCGGCGCTGTTATACTTCGAGCGGATGAAAGCCACCTCGTCGCGCTTGGCTCGCGGCAGCGATTTAGCGCCGTCGGCCGCGAGTCGTTCGTTTTCGAGCGAGAACGATTCAGAGATTTGCAATTCCGGCACCCGATTAAGCAAAGTGAGGGTGAGCGATTTATCCTCACGGTTGACTTCGACGTGGAAATCGGGACTGATTTGCAGTCGCTGATTCTCGCTGCTACCGCCTGCGAATGCGCTTGCCGGCTTGGCGTTGAGGCTTTTGATTTTGGCCAACACACGGTCGAGCGTCTCGCGGTCGATATTGTAGCGGGACAGTAGTCGGTCGAACCGTCGGGTGCTAAGATTCACGAAATCACGGTTGACGATATCGTAGGCCAAACGGTTGATGTCGGTTGCCTTTTCCCGTTCCAGTTGCAGCATCAGACACTCGCGCACATCGCGCGCGCCTATGCCGGCCGGGTCGAGCTCTTGTATAGTTGCGAGCATCTCCTCCACCTCGGGCGTTTCCACTTCGATTCCCTCCTTGAAGGTGACATCGTCGGCAATGGCGGCGGTTGTTCGCTCGAGGTAGCCGGCATCGTCGAGCGCACCGATTATATATTCGGCAATCATCTCCTGAGCGGGCGACAATTCCTCACGCTCGCGCAGCTGGTTGAGCAGAAATTCGCTTAACGACTGCTCGGCGGCCATGGGCGCCTCGTAGTAATCGTCGTCGACACTGCTATTTCGAGCTCGTCGCATATAATAAGGCGTCTCATCGTCGTTGTTGCCACCATAGTCGCTAATTGAGCGTTCATTCTCTTTGAAAGCGCCGCCGTCCTCGGTGGTGCTATTGAGGTCTTGTTCATCGCTGTCGACAGCATACTCGAGCGCGGGGTTGTCGTCAATCTCCTGCGAAACCCTCTCCTCTATCTCGTGAGGATTCATCTCAAGCAATTCGCCCATCTGCTTCTGAATGGGCAATAGTCTGAGGGTCTGTTTCTGCTCGATGGATAACTGTTGCTTCGACGCCATCTCAATTAAATATTATAAATTAATAATATAGCCGCTTTATGACAAACACTCAAAAAGCGATGTATCACACCGCAAATATACAACTTTTTTAGCTATCGCACAATATTTTTTCAGATTTTTTGGCGGTTTGGTTTAAATTTACTATTTTTGCGGTCGAAAAGAATTATTATTACCATTTTTATAAACCTAATTTTATCTATATGAGTAATTACAAGATTATCGAAATTGAGGGCGTAGGCGAGGTTTACGCCGCCAAACTGATAGAAGCCGGCATCACCGACAGCGACGCGCTGCTCGCTCAATGCTGCAAGCCCGCCGGACGTAAGCAACTGGAGGAGAAATCAGGCATCAGCGGCAAGCTGATACTCAAGTGGGCCAATCACGCCGACCTGATGGGCATCAACGGCGTAGGTCCGCAATTCAGCGAGCTGCTTGAAGCCGCCGGTGTCGACACCGTGAAGGAGCTTCGTCATCGCGTGCCCGCCAATCTGCAAGCCAAACTCGAGGAAGTGAACGCCGCGAAGAATCTGGTGAACCGCGTGCCTGCAGTGGGCGAAGTGGAGAAGATGATAGCTCAAGCCAAGGAGCTTCCGCCCATGATGGAGTATTAATCGCCTCATCTCATTGACGAAACAAAGAGCAAGATGTAGCGCCGGCTGGCGTTGCATCTTTTTTTGAGTGGGACAGTGGGTCTACGATATGAAACAAGCACCCTTGCCGTGGGCAAGAGTGCTTTATGAGTGGGATTTAGTTAGCGATTAGAACGCTGTTACGATACCCATAAAGTCGGCCGCTTTAAGCGATGCGCCACCGATGAGTCCGCCATCAATGTCGGCCTTCGCAAACAGCTCGGGAGCATTGCTCGGCTTGCAGCTGCCACCGTAGAGGATGGTGGTGTCGTCAGCTACTTGCTTGCCGTACTTGTCGGCAAGGATCGAGCGTATGAAAGCGTGGATTTCTTGAGCCTGATCGGCGGTAGCGGTCTTTCCGGTGCCGATAGCCCAGATGGGCTCGTAAGCGATCACGATGTTTGCCATCTGCTCTGCGCTAAGGTGGAAGAGCGAGTCTTTCAGCTCGTCCTCGATCACCTGCTTGAAGCTGCCGTTCTCGCGCTGCTCAAGGCTCTCGCCGCAGCAGAAAATCACCTTCAGCCCTGCCTCAAGAGCCAGGTCGACCTTAGTCTTGAGAATTTCGGCTGTCTCGTGATAGTACTCACGACGCTCGCTATGGCCGAGGATTACGTAGTTGGCGCCTGTCGAGGCTACCATGGGAGCCGACACCTCGCCGGTGTAGGCGCCGCTGACGTGGTCGGCGCAGTTTTCGGCAGCCAAACCAACCTTGTTGATGTCAATAGCTTGGCGCACAGCGCACAAGTGGGTGAAAGGGACGCCTACTACGACGTCGCACTTAAGGTTTTGCTCTTTGCAAACGGCCTCGCAAACGGCCTTTGCCAGCTCAACTCCCTCAGGCACAGTGGTGTTCATTTTCCAGTTGCCTGCAACAATGTTTTTTCTCATTTTTCTATGTAAAATTATTAAATATTGGGTTAAAATTCAGTCGCTTATGTGTAATGACCCGCAGTGCGAGCCCGCAAAGTTACTCACAATTTTCCGATTTAGCGCCACGTTTGGCGAAAAATCTGATTACCGGCACCGCGCGATTGAGGACGAGCAAGGCCAACATAGCCAGCAGATAGGACCAGATGAACTTACTCATCACGCTGCTCGGCGGCGATACGGTTTCGCAGAGCTTGGCCACGGTCATCTCATTATCCTCCAGCCGCTTCATGTCGATAGAACTTAATGTGCGCTTCCACACCACTTTGCCTCGCTCAATGTAGACCACAGCCGGATTGCCTCGCGCGAGCATTTTCAGCTCACTGTCGTCGGCCATATACACGGGATAGTCGGCAAGCGAGATGTCGTTCCACTCGTCGATTTGCCGTCGTGTGCCGGATGTGATACCGTAGGCATCGACATCCTGAACTCTCGCAAAATTATTCAATTCGTTGATATCGAACGTATAAGCGATACTCACCCCAGCTATATCAGGGAAGAGGAACAGCAACTGGCGCCTGTTAGGGTCGAGTACCTCGGCGGTGACATCTTGCCCCTCGTCGAAGATGCTTATCGATTGAGTTGCGGCCCGTTGTGCCGGCGACAGTTGTTGGGCAGTAGAGCGTCGGTCCACAAAAGTCCATCCGTCCTCCTCATCGGGAATGCTGTCGATGGTAAACGAGTGCTGCTCACCGTTTTTCTCGTAGATAAACACGTAGTCTTCGTCATCGGTTCCCGATGGCGTAACTTGCAGTGTGCTTCCGACAGGGAACGGCCTGAAGTCGATGAGCGGCTGAACAAAGTAGCCGCGCAAGGCTATCGACAGCCCCAGCAGGAACGTTAGCGCCAACACCACCCATTGCACCGCAGGGCCGTAGAGGCATTTCAGTTTGCGGTTGTAGCGTAGCAATGCCACCAAAGCTACTGTAAGGACAACGTTTTTCAGAAACGTGGCGGTATTGCTCAGCGGCAAGGCGTCGCCGAAGCATCCGCAGTCAGGCACGGCGTCGGTAATCATCAGCCACAGTGTGAGCGGCAACATCATCACCATCATCGCCAGCGCGAAAATGGGCGCGCCGCGACGGTAAGCCCCAATGAGCAATGCCACGCCCAGCATCAGCTCGACAATGGCGACGGCAAACGCGGCGAAAGTCTCGACGCCGTAGAGGCTCTCGAGGCTCAGCGCTTGGAAATATTCCTGAAATTTGTAGTAGCCGCCCCACGGGTCGACCGCTTTCACGAAACCCGAGAAGATGAACACTCCGCCCGTGAGCAACCGCAACAGCGCCACCAGCCATTTCACGCCCTTACCGGCGGGCTCTACCGAGTCCTTGGCGCGGGCACGGGCACGCTTGGCTTCGGCCTTATCTTCGGCGCTATCGGGCTGAGCCTCGGCACTTTGCTCCACAGCTTCGCGCGCCGGCTCTACTTGCTCAGCCGCTTCGCGCTTAACCTCTTCCATCTCGTTGGTAGTGAGAGATTTATCTTTTGACATAGATTTGAGCGTGGAAAATAGTAGGATTAGAACTCCGTGCCCTCGTCGTGGCGGATTAACGCGAACACAGCATAGTTGATCATGTCCTGATAGTTGGCGTCGATGCCTTCGCTCACGCTTACCTTGCCGCTGTGCTGCTCAATAGATTTGACGCGCTGCACTTTCGCCATTATCATATCGGTGATGCTGCTAATCATCATGTCGCGCCACGCCTCGCCGTAGTCGGTGTTTTTGGCAATCATCAGCGCCTTTGTTTCGGCAATGTGGCGGTCGTATAGTTTGATGGCCTCGTCGCGTGTGATGTCGACATTATTGCTAAAGCCTCGCTCGAGCTGTATCAGTCCCATAATGCCATAGTTGACAATAGCCATAAACTCGCCCCAGATGTCGTCGCCCACCAGGGTTTTGCCCTCAAGCTGGATGGTGCGTATGCGCATCACTTTGATGAAAATCTGGTCGGTCATCGACGACGGGCGGAAGATGCGCCACGAGGGCCCGTAGTCGCCCATCTTCTTGATATACAGGTCGCGACAGCGTGCCACCACGCGGTCGTACTGTTCGCTTGTCTTAACTTCTGCCATAGTAAATAGAACTTACGTTTAAGTCACTTTTTTGCTGTTTCAACCCGCAAAGTTACACATTTTAGTTATAAATTAAAAATTATGAATTAAAAATTATCTTGAGCGGGCTTAAACAACGATAAAAATCCATCGGCACCCGATGCGGGTGAGATGGATTTTTATCGTTTGATTTCTCAACGGGCAATTGCTCGATTGAGGAAAGTGTAGTAGCACTCACGGGCTACTTACGCCATAGCGAGTAGAGGTTTATTTTACCTTCTCAGCGAGCTCGGCACCGGCTTTGAACTTAACCACCTTCTTAGCGGCGATGGTGATCTTAGCCTTGGTAGCGGGGTTGATACCCTGACGCTCGGGCTTCTCCTGAACTGCGAACGTACCGAAACCAATCAACGATACCTTCTCGCCCTTAGCGAGCGCGCCACTTACTGCGTCGAGAGCTGCAGCCAAAGCAGCCTTAGCCTGAACTTTCGTTAACTTTGCCTCGTTGGCAATTGCATTGATTAATTCTTGTTTGCTCATAATTTTTGTTACTTTTTTAGATATTAAAATGAAGTTTTCATTGTTTTTGTTGTGGCAAATTTATAAAAAGTTACTTTCCCTGCAAAGAAATTTGCGATTTTTTTATAAAAAATTTCAAAAAAAAGCGATTTTTGGCCTCATTTTGCCCCTGTAAGCGCTATTTTCAGTACTTTTGTGGCACAAAATTTGCAGATTTATTGTCAAAATCGCTTGTATGAACTCAACTTATAATAATACTCTTAGGGCTATGCCTCCGGTGGTGAAACATTTACTCATCATCAATGTGCTGATGTGGGTGGCGACCATGGTGTTTCAGAACATGAATATCGACCTTACCAATATCCTTGGACTGCACTTTTGGCAAGCCGCCGACTTCAAGATATGGCAATTTGTAACCTATATGTTTATGCACGACTCGTCGAGCGTGAGTAGCGGTTTCAGCCACCTCTTCTTCAATATGTTCAGCTTGTGGATGTTCGGCATGATGCTCGAGCGTGCTATGGGGTCGAAACGATTTCTGACCTATTACCTCGTGTGTGGCCTCGGAGCCGCCCTTGTGCAGGAGTTCACATGGCAATTAACCTGGCAGAGCACTATCGGTCAAATGCTTCAAGACGCCAACGGCCAACGTGTGATACTTGACGCGCAACAAGTGGGACGTGCTATCGCTTCGGGGCAACTTCCGCCGGCTATCGTCAACCAATGTCTGAACGCGATGGTTACAGTAGGAGCCAGCGGAGCCGTATTCGGCATTCTGCTCGCGTTCGCTTGGTTCTTCCCCAACGTTCCGCTTTATCTGTTCTTCATTCCCGTGCCCATCAAGGCTAAGTGGATGGTGCTGATTTACGGCGCTATCGAGCTTTTATTCGGTGTTCAAGGCATCATGGGCAATGTGGCTCATTTCGCACATTTGGGAGGCCTACTGTTCGGCTTACTTTTATTGTTGTACTGGCGCTCACGCCGCATCTTAATCAGGAAAAATGACTTTTATTGATAATCTTCGCCGGCATTACCTGTCCGGCTCGCTCCTATTGCGCCTTATATATATAAATGTGGCAGTCTTCTTGATTGTAAGGCTGCTGATGATAGTGTCGTTCTTCGGTGGATTTGAGACCGGCTCGCTGATGCAATGGCTGGCTGTGCCCGCCACGTGGGTAGAGCTACTGTTCAAGCCCTGGACCTTGCTCAGCTATCAGTTTACACATAGCGACTTTTGGCACATCTTCTTCAATCTGATTTGGTTCTACTGGCTCGGCAGAATATTTATGGAGTTTTTCACACCCAAGCAGCTTACGGCTCTCTATATCTTGGGCGGCATAGCCGGCGGACTGATGTTCACGGCCGCTTGCAGTGTGGTGCCGGCGCTGAGCGGCGCGTGGCTCATAGGCGCGAGCGCGTCGATACTCGCCATTGTGGTCGCTACCGCCATCTATACGCCCGACTATCGCATCAATCTGCTTTTCCTGGGCAGCGTGGCGCTCAAATGGGTGGTAGCCGCTTATATTCTGCTTGACCTGCTCAGCCTAGACAGCAGCAACATGGGAGGTAGCATAGCGCACCTGGGCGGAGCGCTCATGGGCGTGGCATGGGGTGTCTCGATTAAGCGCGGGCACGACCTCACGGCATGGCTCAATGCCTTTATCGACAGTCTGGTGGCTCTATTCTCACGAAAAAAAGCTGAACGCGACAATGCTAAAA
>JAFVDY010000062.1 GCA_017478265.1 Muribaculaceae bacterium
CGTTGTTGGCGGAGGGGGTGGCACCCGGGCGACGCATGCGTCGCCCCTACAGGGGTCGGGTGGGACGGTGGTGAGGCACAGATAGGGGTCGCCCGTCGGGCGACGGTTAATACGGGTGTCGTTGGCCCCACCCCACATAGTCCGCTGGTGCGTCCAATGTGGGGCTAACTAAAGTTCTACCTCTGGCGAGGTAGACAGGGTCCGGTCTTCGGCCGGCATTGGCGGACATTTACACGCACCATGGGGTGGCGCTTCATTTTGTTGGTTTTCAGGCAGTTGAGGCACGCGGGCGACGCATGCGTCGCCCCTACATTTGCCGGTTACATTTTTTTGAAGATCATGGGCATCGCGGCAGGGTCGAGATAAAGTTTTCATTAACGTAAAATTATAAGGTTTATTCAAATCGCAACTATAAGACACGTACCGTTGCCCATATATTCGAGCGACACTACGCCAAGGCGGCAAAGGTCGATCACACTCTGTTGAGCCGCGTCACGCGAGATGTGGGCAAGGCGCATATATCCGTTGAGGGTGATACCGCCGTGGCCATCCAGATAGTCGAGCAAAATCTGTTCGCGCTCGCTGTAGGCCACCACCGGGGGCTCGTCGCCTACGTCGTCGTGGTGCTGCAACTGCATCACACGCACATGTGTGGCACTGGCGAGGATGTTCTCGTCGGCGACACGATAGTAGGCTCGCCACTGCCCGTTCTCGTCTGGCGCCTTCACCGGCTTGTCGGCGGCCTCGGCAATGTCGACTTTCAGCACATTTTTGCCCGCCACATTATAGATACGACATTCCACCGGCTGCTCCGGCCGACAGTACATAGTGGCCGCCTGATCGATCATATAAATTTCCTCCTCGTCACTCACGCCCACTATTTTGCCGTTATCCTTTACGCCCACCAGCAAACATCCGCCGCTATGATTGGCAAAAGCACTGATGCTACGTGCAATTTTGCGAGCATCGGTGATTTGGTACTTGAAATCCTGTTGTTCATGTTCGCCCTCTGCAATAAGAGCCTCGATATATCCTTTCTTCTTAATCATTGAGGTCGATTTTTTTAATTCTCACATTCCCCTGCGGTAGCATACCGGTATAGATTTTAAGAGCGGCAGAATTGTCGCCGGCAAGGTAGTTCTGTCGCGGTTGCCATTCGCCGCGGGTGGTTTGCGGCGCGAGCTTCACGGCTTTCCTGCCGAGCCTCGAGTTGATGCCGTCGATAGCTTTCATGAGGGCTTCCTGCCGCCGCGAGTCGCCGTTGTCGAAGAGCGAGAGCTGGCGGTGGGCGTCGGAGCCGATTCTCATCAGGCACACTCCAGCCCTTCGGTAGTAGAATCCGTCGCGAAAGATATAGTTGAACACGCTCAGGGCGGCATTGACGATGGTCATGGTAGACGCCGACGGCTCCGGCAGGCGTATTGAGTTACTGTCGCTGTAATATGGCAAATCCTCACGAAAGCGGTCGCCGCTGACGAACACCATTACCTCGGCGGCCACCGAATGTTCGCGTCGGAGTTGTGTCGCGCAAGCCTCGGCAAACGAGACGATGGCATCGCTCACCTCTTGCCGTGAGCTGATGGCGGTGGCGAAGGTGCGCGAGTGCATAATCGATTTGTGCTTGATATGCAGCGGCGAAATCTCTACGCAGTCCTCACCGCGAAGTTCGCGCACAGTACGCTCAACATTGACGTTGAACAAAGAGCGCACGAGCGACGACGGCAGTCGGCTGAGTTGCAAAGCATTGGCAATGCCACGCGAGAGCAAAGCCTCGTTAAGGCGACGTCCAATGCCCCACACGTCGCCCACGGGGGTAGCCTCGAGCAACGCGTCGCGTTCGGCCGCGTCGGTAAGCGTAGCCACCCGCGTGATGTTGGACGGATCTTTCTTGGCGCGATCGGCGGCAAGCTTCGCGAGAGTTTTGGAGGGTGCGATGCCAATGCTTACCGGCACTCCCACCTTGCGCTGAATCTGGCGCACCAGTTGCTCGCAGAAGGAGCGGTTGCGCGGGTCATCGTCGGTATACGGCACATTGAAGAAGGCCTCGTCGACCGAATACACCTGCACATGCTCCGCCTCGGAGCGCAAGATGGTCATAATGCGGTCGCTAATATCGCGATACACCAAATGCCGAGCCGAGAGCTTGACCACGCGCGAAGGGTCGGTAAACTGCAGAATCTTAAACGTAGGGCACCCCATGGGAATACCGAGCGCCTTGGCCTCGTTGCTGCGCGCAATCACACAGCCGTCGTTGCCCGACAGCACCACCACCGGGCGACCCTCAAGCGCCGGGTTAAACACCCGCTCGCACGAGACGAAGAAATTATTGCAATCGGCAAGACCGTATAAACTCATCGCATTACCGTTTAAAATCGGCCGCAAAAGTAATAAAAACCGACCAAAGTTGCAAAATATGCCACGCGGAATTTAAATATTTTTATCAACATAGTTGCTGGTTGAAAAAAAAGTTGTAACTTTGCTGATTGATTAGTGATAAAAACTGATATAATTATGAAAGCAATACGACTGATTATACTAGTAGCGGTAGCGCTTGCCGGATGCATCGCGGCACAAGCACAATTGAAATTACCAACCAAAAACTTAGGCAACGACACCTACTATTATTATAAGGTAAAGAGCGGCGAGAGCATTCACGGCATCGCCCAGCAAATAGGCGTTAGCGTTGACGATCTGGTGAGGTACAACCCGTCGGCTCGCGACGGCGTGTCGAAAAACCAGTTGCTGTTCCTACCTGTTAAAGACTTCAACAAGAATTACAAAAGCCCCGGCAGCGAACCTCAGCTCAACGCCCAGACGGCACCTAAAACCATCACCCACACGGTGAAAAGCGGCGAGAGCGTCTACGGCATCGCTCGCTCCTACAACCTTAGCGTGGACGATCTGGTGGCATCCAATCCGCTCATCGACAACGGCATCAACCCTGGCGACGAAATCATCATTCCACAGCCGAACTCGGTGGAACAGCATCAAGCGACAACGCCCGCCGAGGTGCCCGCCGTCGAGCCTATCGAGCAAGGCGTGATTTTTCACACCATCAAGCGCGGAGAGTCGCTCTACAGTGTGTCGAAACTTTACAAAACGAGCATCGAGAGCCTGATTGAACTCAATCCGGGTGTGAGCGCCGAGCATTTCCGCGCCGATGATGTAATAAAGGTAAAACCCGGCGACACGCGCAATATCACCGTCAACCGCCCCATCAAGCAATTTATCCCTTATGAGGTGAAAGAAGGCGAGACCTACGAGAGTATCGCGCTTGCCAACGGTATCGATGTCAAAGAATTACGCGCCGCCAACCCCGAGATGTC
>JAFVDY010000063.1 GCA_017478265.1 Muribaculaceae bacterium
ATCACCTTCAGTGTCGACCCCGCCACGGGCAAGAGCATTACCTGCCTCGACGGCAAGGCGGTAGAGCGTGAAATCCGCTCGATGGAGGTATCGAGCCACGTGAGCACTATCGCCGCCATCGCCGCTGTAAGGCACGCCATGGTGGCTCAGCAGCAGGCGATGGGCGTCGACAAGGGCATAGTGATGGATGGACGCGACATCGGCACCGTGGTCTTTCCCAACGCTGAGATGAAGGTGTTCGTAACCGCCAGCGCGCTCACTCGTGCGCAGCGGCGCTACGACGAGCTTCGCGCCAAGGGCGACACCACCACAACTCTGGAGGAGGTGATCGCCAACGTGGAACAACGCGACCGGCTCGACACCACGCGCGCCGAGAGTCCGCTACGGCAAGCCCCCGACGCCGTACTGCTCGACAACAGCGACATGACCATCGACGAGCAAAACCAATGGCTGCTCGACCTCTTCAACGAGCGAGTGGACGCTTAATCAATCTACAATGGCACACGGCGAATTGAATATCGAAATCGATCCCGGAGCAGGCTTCTGCTTTGGGGTTACGACAGCTATCAACAAGGCCGAGGAACAACTCGAGGCCTCAGGCGCTTTGTATTGCCTGGGCGACATCGTCCACAACAGCAACGAGGTGGAACGCCTCGAGAGCAAGGGGCTCACCACCATTACCCACGAGCAACTGGCACAGCTTCGCGACGTGAAGGTGTTGCTTCGCGCCCACGGCGAGCCACCGGCCACCTACGCCACCGCCCGGCGCAACCACATCGAGATTATCGACGCCACATGCCCCGTGGTGCTGCAACTGCAACGCCGCATCGCCAAGAGCTATGCCACCCCCTCGCCCGACGGCCGTCCGCCGCAAATAGTAATCTACGGCAAGCGCGGCCATGCCGAGGTGAACGGCCTCGTGGGGCAGACCGAGGGCACGGCGCTCGTGATTGAGAGCGCCGACGAAATCGACAACATCGACTTCACACGCGACATTGTGCTTTACAGCCAGACCACCAAGTCGCTCGACGGCTTCAAGGCTATTGTAGAGCTGATCAAGCAACGGTTGCCCGAGGGGGTCACCTTCCAAAGTTACGACACCATCTGCCGCCGCGTGGCGGGCCGGTTACCGCAGATACGCGAGTTCGCGCGACAGCATCAACTCATCCTCTTCGTGAGCGGCGCCAAGTCGAGCAACGGGCGTATCCTCTATGACGAGTGCCGCCATGCCAACCCCAACTCGCGCCTGATCAGCAACGCCGGCGACATCGACCCGGCGTGGCTCGAGGGCGTAAGCCGCATCGGCATCACCGGAGCCACCTCCACCCCCTCGTGGCTGATGAACAACGTTAAATCGCACCTCCTTCAACTTACAGGGAATTATGACTAAGCGCTCACTATATATAACGATACTGATACTGGCGGTGCTCGACTTGGCAGCCGCGGCATGGTGGGCTGCGGGCTACTTCAACAGCGACGGCAAGTTGCGCTTCAGCGCCGACGACAGCATCACGCAGGCCGACACGGTGGCCGATGTGTCGAAACCCGACCGCTTCCGGTTGCTCAACGAGTACACCTACTACGGGGCTTACGCCTTCGGCGATATGTACACCTGCCTTATGCACATCAAGGCGAAGTGGCCGGTCAGCATCAACGGCGACAACAGTGCCTCAGAGCTGAAGGAGGCGTTGATAGCCAAGCTGTTCGGGCGGCAGTACAACGACATCAAGCAGGCCTACGACAGCACTTTGGCCAATCCACAGTTCAGCACCACGGTGAGCCACTTCCAGCGGCTCGACACGCGTCCCGTGGCTCGCCCCGGCAAAGGCACCGAGTACTACTATCGCGCCTACCCCTACTTGGGTTCGGACTACCTGCTCGAGTATCGCGTTGAGCGCAACACCTACGACGGCTACAACAAGACCCGCCAAGTGGCATACGTGCACTACGACCGCGTGCGCCGGCAGATTATCACCATCGACATGGTGATCGACCTGGCGAAGAAAGACGCGATTATCAACCTGATTAACAAGCGCATACAATATCACATCAACGCCAAAGGTATGAGCCTGCGCCGCACCACCAACATCCCGCAGGAGTACCTGCTGGGCGAGACCGGCATCGTGTTCACCTTCCAAAAAGGCGAGATTGCCTCCGACGACATGGGCGTGGTGGAGATAAAGTTGGGCTACAACGACTTGCGCCCGTTCCTCACCACCTATTTCCGCGACATTCTTGCCGCCAACGACAACTACCGCCCCATGCCGGAGCTCACCTTCTGAGCCTAATAGGTGTCTTGCCAAGTTATCACCCTCAGATTTCGCTATCTTATCGAAAAAAACAGCGGTAATATTTTGTGGACTCAATTCAAAGTTGTAACTTTGTGGCGAAATATTATTACAAAACGGTTACAACCCTCTGTTACATAGGTGTTACAAATCAATTACAACAAATGAATTTCTCGTTTACACAATTTCTCTCGCTGCTCGGTGCCGTAGGACTGTTTCTGTACGGCATGAAGGTGATGAGCGAGGGCTTGCAGAAGGCCGCGGGTGACCGTCTGCGTTCCATTCTCTCGGCCATGACGCGTAACCGCTTTATGGGCGTGATTACGGGTGTGATAATCACGGCATTAATCCAGTCGTCGAGCGCGTCGACGGTGATGGTGGTAAGTTTTGTTAACGCCGGCTTGATGTCGCTCGAGCAGTCGATGGCGGTAATCCTCGGTGCCAACCTGGGTAGCACGTTCACCACGTGGATAGTGTCGATATTCGGGTTCAAGGTGAAGATGGTGGCGTTCTGTCTGCCGATACTGGCAGTGGGCGTGCCTATGCTGTTCCTGAAGCGCAGCGAGTGGAAGTCGATAGGCGAGTTCCTGATCGGTTTCGCGTTCCTGTTCTTCGGCCTCGACTATATCAACGCCAACGTGCCTCAAATCGACCCGACCTCGCCTTTCTTCGCGAGCCTTCAGGCCTACACTCAGATGGGTTTCTGGTCGTTGCTCATCTTCTTTGCGCTGGGTTTGGTGCTTACGATGATTATCCAGTCGAGCGCGGCAACGTTTGCCATCGTGCTGGTGATGGGCACGCAGGGTTGGATCAACTTCGACATGGGTTGCGCTATCATCCTGGGCGGTAATGTGGGCACTACGATTACGCCGCTGTTGGCGTCGATGGGAGGCAACGCGGCGGCCAAGAAGGCTGCTATGGGACACTTGGTGTACAACCTTATAAGCGCGGCGTGGATGCTCGCCATCTTCTTCCCGTTCTGCAAGATGATCGTGTGGGTGACGCGCGACCTCGTGCATGCCGGCGAGCCCACGGCGCTCTATAATGCGGTGGCATCGGGCATGAAGCCTACCGCGGCTCTGCAGGCGTCGATGTCGATGGGGCTGACGCTCTACCACACCATCTACAACATCCTTAGCCTGTTGCTGTTGATCGGCTTCACCAAGCAACTCGTGAAGGTTGTCAACTGGCTGATTAAGACCAAGAAGGAGGAGGACGGATTCTCGCTGAAGTACATCAGCGGCGGCTTGATGAACGCAGCCGAGCTCAACATAGCCGCGGCCCAGCGCGAAATCGCCGTCTACGCCGAGCGCGTGGAGCGTATGCTGGGCATGGTGAAGCAACTGGTTCACACCAAGACCGGCACCGAGGAGTTCAACCAGATCTACACCCGCATCGGGAAATATGAGGACATAAGCGACCGCATGGAGATTGAAATCGCCAACTATCTTAACATGGTGATTGACGGCCGCTTGAGCCACGACGCGAAGATGCGTATCTCGACCATGCTCAACTTTGTGGGCGAAATCGAGAGCATCGCCGACAGCTGCAACAACATCGCGCGCACATTGGTGCGCAAGGAGGAGGCGCACGCCCACTTCAGCGAGGAGAACTACAAGAATATCGACACTATGCTCAAATACGTGAGCGAGGCCATGAGCAACATGATCGCCGTGCTCGCCGACCTCGACAACGCCACCGAGGAGGACATGATTCGCAGCTACAACAAGGAACGCGAAATCAACAACTACCGCAACCTGCTGCGTACCGAGAACATCGAGAACATCAACCAAAAGAAATATCCCTATCAGGCAGGTATCTTCTACATGGACATCGTGTGTGAGGCCGAGAAGGTGGGCGATTTCATAATCAACGTGATCGAAGGAGTGGACGAGCAGTTGCGCCGCCACCACCATGCCGCCTCCAAGCACAGCTGACGCCGCGGCTCGCAAAAGACACATCTTATAAAATATCGCGTGAGTTTTGACGTTAAAAAAGTATATAAACATATAAAAATCAAATAATAGGAAAAGTTATGAAAAGAATTCTACTATTTTGGGGAATGGCAGCAACTATGTGCGTTGCCGCGTTTGCCATCGAGATGAAGACGTATGAGAACGCGAAATTCTCTATCGGGTATCCCGCCGACTGGGAGGAATCGTGGTCGGGCGAGGAATGGGTAAACTTCGAGAACGCCGATGGCGACATCAGTTTCAACATCACCTACAACGAGGTGGGTCCCACCAAGGCTCAGCTTCAAGAGGCTGTCGACAACTACGTGTATATGGTCAAGAATCAAGGTCAGAAAGTGGAACAACAGAAGGTGAGGGAGGATTACGCTCTTGTTCGCACGATTAAGACCGACGAGGACGACGGCACTCAGTCGGTTGAGACATGGTTCCTGATAATCTCGAAAGAGCCCGAGGGCTTCAGCGGGTCGGTTGTAAGTCCGATTGACAAAGCCAACGACGCGCTCGACATCATGATGGAGATGCTGGGCACGCTCTCGCCGAAGTAAACGGCCGGCGTGGGACAGTGGTACATAACAGGCAAATGTAGGGTCGACGCATGCGTCGACCGCAGCACACATCATTGGTTTTCAATTGTTTGAGGTGCACGGGTAACGCATGCGTCGCCCATATATGTGGCGGGGTGGGACAGTGGTCGTGGGTGTAAAAATGATTAAAAAGTGGTTAATGAGGGTTAAATTTGCGTAGTGGTGCAACTTTTTCGCGGTGCCGAAGCGTCTAAATGGTGAATTTGGAGTAATTTTGCGGCGTGAATAAGAGCTTTGTTATCAGATTGACATTGCCCCGGCGCAATGGATGCAAAATTACAACAAGCTGAATTACAAACTTGAAAAAATGATTAAACAAATGAGATTTAGATCTTTTGTTATGCTGATGGCCGCGCTGATGAGCGTAGCTACGGCGAACGCGCAGTACACCGTCAAGCTTCAAGCCAACGACGGCGACGGCGCGGGTGAGCCCTACGCCACGATACACGTGTATAACGCCGCCGACACCAGCCGCGTGCTTAACACTGGCGTAACCGAGCTCGACGGCTCCTATTCGCAAGCACTGGCCGCGGCCGGCAGCTATCTGCTACGCGTGACCGCCGTGGGCAAGGTGGAGCAAGAGCGGACGTTCAGCGTGAACAGCGCGCAACCTGTGGCCGACCTGGGCATAATCGTGCTCACGACGGCCGAGAATATGCTCGAGGGCGTGACCGTGACCTCGCAACGCGTGCTGGTGCGCAACGAGATTGACCGCGTGGCCTACGACGTGCAAGCCGACGCCGAGAGCAAGGTGAACACGGCGTTAGATATGCTGCGCAAGGTGCCGATGGTGAGCGTTGACGGCCAGGATAACATTACGGTGAAAGGTTCATCGAACTTCAAGATATACAAGAACGGGCACCCCGACGCGGCGATGAGCGCCAACGCCAAGGACATCCTCAAGGCTATCCCCGCCTCGATGATTAAGAAGATTGAGGTAATCACCGAGCCGGGCGCGAAATACGACGCCGAGGGCGTGGGGGCGATCTTGAACATAGTGATGATGGAGGCCTCGGCGGTGAAGGGCGTGACCGGCACCGTTAGCGGCACCGTCGACAACATGGGTACCTACCGCCTGAACGGCTACCTGACGGCGCAGTACAACAAGTTCATCACCTCAATAAACTACGGCATGATGAGAGGCAACCGCCACCGCCAGCACCAGTTCAGCGAGGGCGAACATGAATACGTGGAAAGCGGCAATCTGTTGCGCACCGAGCAGGAAAACCGCGGCTCGGGCATGGTTCACTTCGGCAACATCGAGGCGAGCTGGGAGCCCGACACGCTTAACCTGCTGACGTTCAACTTCGGCGGCTACTACGGTGGCTTTAGCCTCGACGGCACTCAGCACGTGAGCATGCTGGACGCTCTGCGCCAGCCAATCTACAGCTACACCAACACTTTCCGCTACCCCGACGGCGGCTACGGTTTCTTCAGCTTCAACGGCCGTTTCGACTATCAGCACCGCACTCACCGCAAGGACGAGACACTAACGCTGAGCTACCTGCTTAGCACCACCCGCAACACCAACAACGGCGAGAACACTTACAGCGAGGTGAGCGGCATCGACCTGGGCTACGACTTCAGCAGCACGGCCAATCGCGAGAACTTCATTGAGCACACGGTGCAATTCGACTGGACGCGTCCCTTCGCCAAATACCACAAGATTGAGACCGGTGTGAAATACATCAACCGCAGCAACCGCTCGCGCACAGTGCAGGAGTTTATGCTGGCCGACGAGGCGATAGAGGCTCTCAAGCGCTTCAACAAGCTCGAGCACACCACACAGGTGGCGGCGGCCTATCTGAGCTACACCTTCAACATGGACAAATGGAGCGCTCGCGCCGGCTTGCGCTACGAGTACAGCCGCCTGAGCGCCAAGTTCCCTCTGGGCGACCAGAACGACTATCACCGCAACCTGAACGACTGGGTGCCGAGCGCGAGCGTCAACTACCAGATGGACTGGTCGAACTCGTTCAAGCTGGCGTTTGCCACCCGCATCGCCCGCCCCGGTATCTCGTATCTGAACCCCGCGGTGGTCGAGAACGTGACGAGCCGCAGCTATGGCGACCCTTATCTGGCGAGCGCGAGGAACTATAGCCTGTCGTTCACCTATATGCACCTCGGGCCCAAGTTCACCTTCAACATCTCGCCGAGCTACGATTTCTCGAGCAACGGCATCACGGGGGTTAGCTTCATTGATGACGACGGCAAAGAGGTATCGACCTACGCCAACACCCTTCGCAATCGTCAGCTGAACCTGAACGGCTTCTTCCAATGGCAGTTGCATGAGAAGACGAGCCTGATGTTCAACGGCGGCGCCTATTACGAGTGGCTTCACAGCCCCGACCTCGACATCCGCAACAGCGCTCCGGGCGGCTGGTTCTTCCTGCAGCTGACGCAACAGTTGCCGTGGAAGTTGCGCTTGAGCGTGAACGGCGGCGCGTGGGGCGGCGGCACGAGCGGTCTCTACGCCAAGAACAACGGCAGCTGGTGGAGCGGCCTGTCGCTTCAACGGTCGTTCCTGAAGGATGACCGGCTTACGGTACGGCTCGCTGCCCGCAATATGTTCAGCAAGTACGGCGGCTACAAGACCCGCTACGTCAACGGCCCGTACACCGGCTTCGAGCATAACCACTGGGTGCAACGTAGCTTCGAGCTTACCGTCTCCTACCGCTTCGGTAGCCTGAAGGCAAGCGTAAAGAATTCGACCACCACTATCGACAACAACGACCTCGTGGGCGGCAGCAACACCTCGGGCGCCACGGGCGGCACTACCGGTGGCGGCAACACCGGTGGCGGCGCTACCGGCGGCAACTAATTCAACGTTGCCCGTTTATCGCTTTGTCGGCGTTATAAAACAACAACTTGAAAACAACTAATAAACAACTTTAACAACTATATTTTTTTATACGATTGCTTACAACTGCTCACAACTAATCAAAAATAATATAATTTATTGAATTCTATTTACTTTTAGGAACATAAATAGCGTTACGACCAAAAATTGGCAACATTGCCACTTTTTGGTCGTAAACATTTAGCCAACAACGTTCATTAGCCCAACCTGACCGCTACAATATTGTGGTTGTTTAGTTCTCCAAGCTATTTAAATCCAGCAGAAAATCATATAGACCTATTGTTACCACGCCATCCTCGTTGACTCGAGGCATAATATAATCCTTGACAATGATGATTTTCTTGAAAGAGTCGTTAATACTCAATAGCGAACGAGATTCTTGCAATTCTTTTTCCCGGTCGGGAATAGATAATGCCGACTGAATATAATACTTTTTATTGCCACGATTAGCAACAAAGTCAACCTCAAGGTCTTTTCTCACCCACTCGCCGAGTGCATTCTTTTGCCGAATTGCGACATTGCCCACGTCGACAACAAACCCTCTTGCAATCAGCTCGTTGTATATCACATTCTCCATTATATGTGTTTCCTCTTGCTGTCGCATATTCAAGATTGCGTTTCTTAAGCCTATGTCGCAAAAGTAATACTTTGCCAGAGTGTTGATATACCTCTTACCTTTAATATCGTAACAAATTGAACGCTGAACCAGGAAAGCGTCTTCGAGATAGGATAAGTATTTAGCAATCGTCTTATGGCTGATTGTAACGTTCTTCCTACTCTTGAAAGTGTTTGACAGTTTGGAAGGGTTACATGGCGCTCCTATCGACGAAGCAATAAAGTTGATCAATTCCCTCATTTCCTGTCGGTTCTTGATTTTATGGCGCTCCATTATATCGGCAAGATAAACGGTTTCATAGAGGTCTTTTAAGTAATTAATCTTTTTAATATCAGAGTCGAAAGACAGGATAAGCGGCAGACCTCCATAGGTGTAATATTCGCGCCAAGCATCATTTTTATCGCCGTTATATACCGAATAGAATTCGGCAAAAGTTAATGGATTGACATGTATTGCCTCGCCTCTACCCCGGAATTCCGTGGGTATATCAGAAGACAGGAAATGTGAGTTACTGCCTGTAACGTAGATGTCGGCATTAGTGATGTTACGGAAACTATTCAGTACATCCACAAATTCATCCATCAACTGCACCTCGTCGATTATTATATAATATGGTTGAGAGTCTTTAATAAGGCCATGAACATGATGCAGCATAACATCGGGGTCGCGCAACCGCTTGTTGAGACGATCTTCAAGGTCGATACGTATAATGTGATCCTCTGCCACTCCGTTAATAAGAAGATGCTTGTAAAACAGGACGTTAAGCAGATAAGATTTTCCACATCGCCTAATGCCCGTAACCACCTTCACAAAGCCATTGCCCATGCTATCAATTAATTGCCGCAGATATAAATCTCTTTTAATTTCCATAACCGTTATTGTTTTATCCTTTATGGCCGCAAAAATATAAAATATTTTAATTACAGGCAAGAGTTACGACCAAAAGTTGGCAAAATTGCCAATTTTTGGTCGTAAAAACATGATTTTCGGGTTATTTTCACTCATTCTGCGACCAAAAGTTGGCAATATTGCCAATTTTTGGTCGCAGAATCCTCAATCAGTCATCGGAACGTCGAAGGTCGGATGAACGTCGGGCGGCATACGTAAGAGAAGACCGGCAGCCCTGATAGGAGGGATGCCGGTCTTGCGAATATTAAGTGCAAATGATGAAAAGGCACTTAGGAAGGTGATAGCGCGCTATCAATCGTTCTCGGCGAGGCCGCTGTAGCGAATACCGCGAATGCGGTACTTGGCGAAGCCGTAGGTAGCGGGGAAGGGGTCGTCGGGATAAGAAACGTAGAACACGATTGAGTCGCACACCGAGCCGTTCTTCTGATGAGCGGCTCCGAGGAGGATCTTACCGCCGGTGATATTCACCGTCTTGTAACGCGCGTTGGCGTTGCCCGAAGCGTTCTCCACATCGCCTGCGGTGGCGAAGGTAAGAGCGTTCTGGTCGGAGTTGATGCGCGCGGTGAAGCCGATGTAGGGATCACCGAGGTCGCTGATGAACATCTTGGTGGGGTCGTTGGCGGCAGTGTTGTAGGTGTTGACAATGAACTGTCCATCGCCAAAGAAGTCGGCATAGTCGGCGTCGGGCAAGTTTCCGTTCTCGTCAACTCCGTCGACGGTGACATACCATTGCCCCGCCATTGCTTCGGTGGCGGTGCCGCCGATTTCGTTCTTCTCGCAGGAGGTGCCTGCGATCACGAGAGCTAATGCTGCGAAATATACTAATTTCTTCATAGTTCTGTCTCCTTTCATTACTTCGTTAATTCAACTGAGATAGCATCCTCGGGGTCGCCCGCGAAAGCGGCGCCGTAGGTGATGGTGCCCGTAGCGCGGTCATACTTGCCGTCGACGACGTCGATGGGATCACCGAAGTACCAGGGGCCTTCATTAGCCATACCGTTGGCGAGGGTTACAATACCGTTGTCGTCGAGCTTGAGCGTCTCCTCGTAGTTGAAGTCGTAAGGATAGCCCGGATAGCGACCTTGGGAGTAAAAACCTCCGCACAGGTCGTCGATGGCGTAGGTGCCGTCGCCGTTGTCTGTAATCAGTACCACGAGGTTGAAATACTCACGGCTGCCGTACTTGACGTGCGACAGATAGGCGCTCGCGAAGTTGGAGGGGTCTACCACCACTACCGTGCGTTGCGCGGTGGCGGCGAAGCCGTCGGGGTTGACAACGCGATAGTTGAGCTTGTAGGCTCCGCATTTCGCTGTATTGATGGTACCGCTCACGGTAACGTTGGCCGTAACATCCTCGGTACCTTGGATGGCGGTGTAACCCGGATCGACGAATTCAGCGCCCTTGTTGACCGTTATTATCGAGCCTCCTTCGAGGTCAATCACGGCGTAGGTGGTAATCTTGGTCAACCCTTCCGAGTCCTTGGAGCAGCTGCTGAAGCTGAGCAGCGTCAAGGCGCTTATAAGTAAGCAAAAAATTGATTTCTTCATAATCTTCTTTCTTTTTTAAAAGAGTGACACATTATTACTTGCCTGCCCAGAAGACGGGAGTCTTGTAGACCGTCTCGTCCTGCTTGGGAGCGTTGCTGTTGCGAGTGCTACTGCTCTCGGCGTAGGGGAAGCGCTGGAGCACGGTGTTGTTGCCCAAGTTACCATTCACCTGAATGGGGGTGTAGAGCGTGCCGGGCACGTAAGCATCGGGGGTGTAGGTGTGACGGCTCTCGCTGAAGAGTTGCGAACCGTCTACGCTACCGAAGGTGGGATAACCAAGACGACGCATCTCACACCAAGCCTCGAAGTTGTTGGTGCCTGCGAGGGCGATCCACTTAGCCAGGCCGATAGCCTTCTTATAGTTAGCTTGCTCGTAGGGGAACTGTGCGATAGCGGCATCGGCACCTTCGGCCTTGGCGCTCGCGAAGCTTTGGCGTACAGCCTCCTCGTAGTGAGCCTTAGCCTGAGCGGCGTTGTTCTTCTTGGCGTAGTACTCGGCGAGGAAGAACTCAATCTCGCTGCGTGTGATGATGTAGACGGGCATATTGTAGGAGGCCACAGGGCGGTTCCAGTAGGTAGCGCTCTTGGGGTCGCCCTCGGCGGTCGAGAAGTTGGTGCCCGAGACGCCTCCGGTGTAGTTGCCGGCCGCGTTTGGAGCGAAGAATTTCTCAAGACGTCCGTCGGTGTAGGTGATTTCGCCGAGCGCGTCGTGCTGTTGCATGGTGCGTATGATGGCGATATTACCGATTACGTTCTGCTGATTGGAGCCCCAGTTGGTGGCGAACTCCTCGGCATAGAACGGGCTCATGTGTCCGGCCTCGTTGGTCCAATTGGTGTAAGCGACGTCGCTTTCGGGGAAGTTGCCTTCTGCCACGAGAGCGTCGAGCTTGGCTTGCACGTCGACGGCACCGCTCTCACGCATATAGAGCTTGAGGAGTACGGCGTTGGCGAATTGCTCCCATTCAGCCACGTCGCGGCTGGGGAAGAGGAAGTTGGTGCAAGTCTGACTGTTGAGCGGTTGCTCGAGCGCCTCTTCCAGCTCCTTAATCACGCCGGCGTAGATGTCGGCGCCATTGTCATACTTGGGAGTGGGGTTGCCCGAGAAAGCCTCGGTGTAAGGCAGCTCGCCGTAGCAGTCCACCAGAATTTGATAGGTGTAAGCCCAGAGCGCGGTGGCGGCCAGGTTGGTGGCATAGTCGCCGCTGGCTACAGACTTGGTGCGCACGCTCTTGAGAGTGTTGAGCACGCGGGCGTTGAGTTGGGCGTAGGAACCTCTGGAGCGAGTAGCGCTCATAATGAATCGGGAGTAGTCAATGTAGTTGCTCGTACCGAAGGTCTGCGAATAGTGCTGCGCGTAGTATCCGCCGCAGATGCGCAGGAAGTCGCCGTAACTGCCGGCGAGGTTCATCTCGGCCGCGGGGAAGAGGATGTCGGTGTTGATGGCATCCTCGCTGGGCGAGTTGGGGTCGTAGTTAATGTCCATGTAGTTGTTACATGCGCTCAACGCCAGCGACAGCATTATGGTTGTGATAGCAAAAAATTTCTTCATAATTAAGTCCTCCATTGTTGATTAGAATTTGAGACTCAAATTTAAACCGTAGGTGCGGCATGCGGGGTTGGCATAAAGCTCGCCGAATGCGCCGTACAAGTCGTTACCGTAGGAGCTAGCCTCGGGGTCGATGCTGTAGTTGTCCTTGGCAGTCCAGGTGAAGACGTTGTTGCAGAAGAACGAGAGCGAAGCGTCGCTCAGGTAGATAGCGCGAACCCACTTCTTGGGCAGGTTGAAGGTAAAGGTGATGTTACGCAGCTTCACCATCGAGCGGTCGACGAGGTAAGCCTCTCCACCCTTGCCGTAGCCATAGTTGTTGTAGTACTTCTGGTAGCTGTCGTCGGTGAGATAGATTGGAGTGGTGTTCTCGCTGAAAGAGCCGTCCGAGTTGCGTACCACCGAGTTGGGGATGATGAACGGTCGACGATCGTTATAAGTGGTGAAGATACCGTTGCCGGTGAATTGCATCAAGTTGCTGGTGCGCGAGAACATCCAACCGCCGTAGCGGATATCGAGCGAAGCGCTCAGTGTGAACCACTTCCAGCTCAGGTTGGTGGTGAGACCACCGGTCCACTTGGAGTTGACGTTCTTGCCGGTGTCCTCAACCGCTGTCGAGATCACGGGTTGTCCGTTGGCGTCAACGATAGGACGTCCGTCCTCGGTGAACTGGGGCATATAAGTGTAGAGCTCGCCAATAGGCTTGCCTTCCTCGGCGTACATATACACGGCGTCGTCGCCTGCGCTGAAGCGGTTGATGGTGGTCTTGCCGCCATCGAGGCTTTCGGGCATCGAGAGTACGGTGTTCCAGTTACGAGCGAAGTTGAAGGCGATGTCCCACTTCCAGTCGGCAGTGCGAACGGGCGTGAACTCAACCAAGAGCTCGATACCGCGGTTGCGCACCTTACCGAAGTTGGTCACCATGTTGGTGTAACCCATAGCGGGGTCGACGGGCAGGGTGAAGATTTGATCCTTTGTGACGCGGTTGTAGAAGGCGAAGTCGAAGCCGATGCGTCCCTTGAAGAACTGCATGTTCAAACCTGCCTCAAACTCGGTGGTCATCTCTGGCTTCAGGTTGTTGCTACCCACGGTGGCGGCAGCCTGGAAGGCGTTGGTGCCGGTGTGGGGGAACGCGGTGAGGTCGTCTGCGTAGTAGCCGTTGGAGTAGGCTTGCACGAATCGGGGGTTGGTGAGATATACGCTTGCGTCATTACCGGTGCGTCCGTAAGCCAAGCGCAGCTTACCGAAGTCGATTGCCGGAGCGGTGAAGAGCTTTGAGAAAATCCAGCTCAGAGTAGCGCCGGGATAGAAGTAGCTGTTGTTGCCGGTGGGCAGCGTCGACGACCAGTCGTTGCGGGCTGTGAGCTCGAGGAAGAGCATGTCGTCCCAGCCCAGGGTTACATCGCCGAAGAGGCCTACCAGGCGGCGCTTGCTTTGACCCTCGGAGAGCGACTCCTTGGTGGCGCCGTTGCTCAGATCCCAGAAACCGCTGTGGAAGGTAAGTCCGGAGGTCTTGCCCAGGATAGCGGTGCTTGCGCGCTCGTTGATGTTCACACCCACGTTCACGTTGAGGTCGAACTTGCCGTAGCGATCCTTGAAGTTGGCAAGGAAGTCGTTGTTCATCTCATAAGTGCGAGCGTAGCGCGAGTAGACGTAACCGCTCTTGTTCAATTCGCTGGGCGCGTAGCCGTAGTCGTTGTTGATGAGCGCGTCGTCGAGGGCGATTTCGGGCTCACCGATCTTGATGTCGTAGTCGGTGTGGTCGAAGCCGAAGCGATAGGTAAGCGTGAGCTTATCGATAGGCTTGATGTCGACTTGCAGGTTACCGAATATCTGCTTCGAGTCGTTGTGGTTGTAGTTGTTCTCGATAGCCCAGTAGGGGTTGGTGATACCATAGGGGGTATACCATGCCGCGGGCTGGTTGAAGGGCGAGCTGGTGTCCTTATGGTCGACGAGCGAGAGGTCGCGCGGGAACTCATAGAGACCGTCAATCATTGAGGTACCCTGCATCGATGCCACGGTGTTGGTGTTGCTGCGCGAGAAGTTGACGCTCGACGAGAGCTTCAACCACTTGGTGGCGTCGTAGCTGCCACGGAAAGCGAGGGTGTTACGCTTGTAGGTGTCCTTGTCGCCGGGGATGATACCGTTGTCGCCGGTGAAGCTGTAGCTCAGATAATAAGAAGCCTTATTGTCGTCGCTCACTCCGCTGAAGGCGATTGAGTGGCTGTGGAGGATGCCGGTGTCGAAGAAGTCGCGGATGTTGTTCTTGACGGGGCTGTATTGGTGTAGCAGCTGCTGGTGGTCGTAGACGGGACCTACCACTTGCCATGAGCCGTCCATCTCGGGACCCCACGAGCCGTTCTCGATAAAGGTTTGCTTTCCGTCCCAACCTTGTCCGTACTTGTTCTGGAACTTAGGCAGTGTGGAGATGCGCTTGAACTGCACCGAGCCGTCGTAGGTGATGGTGAAGTTCTTGTCGACACCGCGTTGACCCTTCTTGGTGGTGATGAGGATGACACCGTTGGCGGCGCGGCTACCGTAAAGCGAGGTAGCGGCAGCGCCCTTGAGCACTGTCATCGACTCGATGTCGTTCGAGTTCACATTGCTGATACCGCCCAGGGCGTTCATGTAGTCCTGATCAGAGTTCATAAAGGTGTTGTTCTGCAAGGGCACACCGTCCACCACGTAGAGCGGCTGGTTGTTGCCGTTGATAGAGCTGATACCGCGGATAATGACGTCGTTGGCCATACCGGGGTCGTTGCTCGATGTCTTTACTTGCACACCTGCCACCTTACCGGCGATAGCGCTCGTGACGTCGGCCGCGTGGCCTGTGGTGAGCTCGTCGGTTTTGAGTGTGGTGGCGGCATAACCCAGTGTCTTTTCCTGGCGGGAAATGCCAAGCGCGGTTACCACAACATCGTCGAGGGTGGTTCCGCTGGCCGACAGTTCTACCTTCACGTAGCTACCGGCAGCGATGTCGCGGGTCTGGTAACCAACGTAAGAGACGCGCAGCGTCTTCACGTTATCGGCAATGTTTAGCGTGAACTCACCGTTGAGGTCAGTTGCCGTGCCATTGCCGCCGCACAGGGGCTGTACCGTTGCGCCTACGAGGGGCTCATCGGTTCCGGCCTCGACGACCAGTCCCTTCACAGTCTTGGCACTCATGCCAAGAGTGATGGAACAAACTGCAATGAGTAGTAGAAATAATTTCTTCATACACAGTAAACATTTAATGAATAAAACCTAAAACAATTCTCTCTCGTAATAAAAAATCTTGTGCTTCATGATTTACAGTTGCTTTCAACAATTTATATAAGGTGGCTGTAATTAAAGGAACCTTTAATCTCTCCTACCCAAAATAGCACGACAGTAACATTTATCCGTAACCGAAAGCGTTCAGCGTCAACATCGTGCCAAAAATGCGCGATGGGGCGCCGTGTCGTAATATCAGTGCAAGAAATTCTTCGTTTCTACCTACCTTAAAACCTACCCGAAACACGGGCTTGGTATAATCATCAAATGCACAATAAAACCTAAAACAACGCTGCAAAGTAATATCTTTTTATTAAATTGTGCAAATTTTCTAACAAATTTATCGCATTTTTTCAACAAAACGTTAAAATTAACACTAAATTTGACGAATTTTAAGACTTTTTTCGCTGTTTACAGAAAATAAATAGCAAAAAAATATCCATAAAACGGGAAATATATCGAATTTAACCAAATTTCACTAAGACTAAATGTCAAAACTCACCCGAAATAGGACATTTTTGAGGCTATTTCGACGCGATTTTTTGTTAAGGTGAAAAAGCGGCGGGACGTTATGGGCCATTTCGCTAAAATTTTGTAACTTTGCGGCTCCGAAAGGCTATATATTATATAATGAACGAGGAAATTATGACCGCAAACACAATAGAGACTACCGGACACGGCCCTCTTATGAGCTGGGACCGACTGATATGCGACGTGCGCCTGGGCATGGAGGACTATAACGACAATAAGGGCGGAGTGCGCAGCGACTTCGAGCGCGACTTCGACCGGCTGGTGTTCTCGTCGCCCTTCCGGCGCTTGCAGAACAAGACACAAGTGTTTCCGCTGCCGGGCAGCATATTTGTGCATAATCGGCTGACCCACAGCCTGGAGGTGTCGTGCGTGGGACGCTCGCTCGCCGGCGAGGTGGCACAGCGCCTGAGGCAGCGCTACGCGGGCGAACCATGGGTCGGTAAGCTCGACAAAATCAGCGAAATAGTGGCGGCGGCTTGTCTTGCACACGATTTGGGAAATCCGCCGTTCGGCCATTCTGGCGAGAAAACCATCGGCGAGTATTTCGCCAAGGGCAAGGGTAAATTCCTGCGCGAGCACTTCGACGACACGCAGTGGAGCGACCTCACCCGCTTCGAGGGTAACGCCAACTCGTTTCGCACACTCGTTCACCAATTCAACGGCCGCAGGCAAGGCGGCTTCGCCATGACCTACTCGATGCTCGCCTCGATAGTGAAATATCCTTACAGCTCGCGCCACGCCGGCGAGCACGGCAAATTCGGCTTCTTCAGCACCGAGCGCGAGGCGTTCGAGAAAATAGCCACTCGGCTGGGACTGCTCAAGCTGGGCGAGGAGCGATACGCGCGACATCCGCTAGTATATCTGGTTGAGGCTGCCGACGAAATCTGCTATCAGGTGATGGACATCGAGGACGGACACAAACTGAAGATTATCGGCACCGACGAGACAATAGAGCTGCTACTGGCCTTCTTCGAGCCGGAGCGGCGCGACCACATCTGCCGCGTAATGGACACCGTCGACGATCCTAACGAGAAAATCGGATACCTGCGCTCATGCATAGTGGGGCTGCTCGTGGACGAATGTGCCAACGCCTTCGTGGCTCACGAGCGGGAGATTCTTGCCGGGGGATTCAACGCCACACTCATCGAGAGCATGACACCGCGCGCCGCCGAGGGCTATCGCCGTTGCAGCGAGCTGGCGCACAAGCGGCTGTATCGCGCAAGCTACGTGGTGGATGTCGACCTGGCCGGTATTCGCATCATCAATCTGCTGCTCGAGAAGCTGATCGACGCCGTGCTTCACCCCGAACTCAACTATTCGCAGCTGCTGCTCAACAAATTTCCGGAGCAATACGACGTTCATGCCGCAACACTATTCGAGAAAATACAAGCGGTGCTCGACCACATCAGCGCCATGACCGACATCTACGCCCTCAACCTCTACCGCCAGCTCGACGGCATCGCCCTGCCCACAGTCTGATGCCGCTCGTCCGACGCGCCTCGTTTTGCCAACGTTATATACGCAACAACTCAAAGTCGCTATAAACAAGCGGCTTAGCCACAAAATATCACATTGGCAATGTCGTTTCCCGAAAATGTTTTTGGCCGGTTTATGTCGTTTTCCGAAAATGTTTTCAGCCGATTTATGTCGTTTTCCGAAAATGTTTGGGGCGGCGAGAGTGGTCAACGGTTATCACCGCTACCGTGCAGGCGGTGGCGAGCGGCACGAGAGCGGAGTTTCTCCACATTGAGCCGCGCCACTTGGTCGAGGCTCAGGTCGAGGTCGGCGGCAATCATGGCGACATACCAAAGCACATCGCCCAACTCGGCGGCGATAGCGTCGCGTCGCTCACCGTCGAACGTGCCGCCCGCGTCGCGTAACGTTTTCTTCACCTTCTCTGCCACCTCGCCCGTTTCGCCGGCGAGGCCAATGGTGGGATATACCACCCTCATCTCTTCAGGATAGATGGCGGTAGAGCGTGCCGCCACCTGATATTCATCAAAAGTCATATTCGTCTGATATCACGAGAGCGTTATTGGAATTCGACAGGAGCGTGATACTTGGGCTCGTCGGGGGCGGGCTCGTCGTACCAGCGGCTGTACATTAGGTAGTTTTTGGCTATTTTGACGTTGATCTCCTTGGCTTGCGCCGGGTCGACCATCTTCTTGAACGTTGCCGGCGAACCCGCCCACAGCTCGTGAGCGCCCACCTTGGTGCCGCTCTTCACCACGCTGCCAGCGGCGATGATGGCGCCCTCGCCTATCTCGGCATGGTCAAGGATTACGCTTCCCATCCCTATAAGCGCCATATCGTGGATGGTGGCGCCGTGGATGGTGACATTGTGGCCGATGGACACATCGTTGCCAATCTTGCAGACCGACTTCTCGTAGAGCGTGTGAAGCACGCTACCGTCCTGAATGTTCACGCGATTGCCGATGGTGATGGTGTTGACATCGCCACGCAGCACTGTTCCAAACCAAATAGAGCAATCGTTGCCCATTGTCACGTCGCCAATGATGACGGCGTTGTCGGCGAGGAAGCATCCTTCGCCCATCTTAGGGGTGAACCCCCTTACACTTTTTATTATTGCCATTTTCGTTTATCTTTTCTTGTTTCTCGTTTAGTCGGCGTTATAAAAAACAACTTAAACAACTGATTAACAACTTAAACAATTATTATTTTTAGCACGAATGCTCGTGAATAATCAAATTTAAATTAATTCAATTCGAAAAATTAGACCAATTCGAAAAATTAGCGATTGCAAATTTGTTAAATTTGTAGTTTAAATTCCACAACTGTACACTCGTCAGAGCGGCCGGCAGGCCTCGGTGAGCCAGGCGAGGTCGTCGCCGTCGAGGCGCGGGCTCAGCCGGTCGAGCACCATGCGGTGGTAGAGGTCGATTTGGCGGCGTTCCTCGTCGGTGAGCATAGCGACGTCTATCAGTTCGCGCTCGTAGGGCACGAGCGTGAGCGGCTCGAAGTGCAAAAACTCTCCAAACTCGCTGTCGATGTCGCTCGGCACGGTGAGCAGCAGGTTCTCGACGCGTATTCCGTGCTTGCCGGTGCGGTAGATGCCCGGCTCGTCGCTGGTTACCATTCCAGGCTTGAGCGTGGTGGGATTGTGATCCATGCGGATGCTCTGCGGCCCCTCGTGCACGCTCAAGTAGTGCCCTACCCCATGGCCTGTGCCGTGGCCGAAGTTCATGCCCTCTTTCCATAGCGGCAGCCGTGCGAGAGCGTCGAGCTGGTCGCCGCGTGTGCCGCGCGGGAATTGCGCGCCTTGCAGGGCGAGGTGTCCTTTGAGCACGAGCGTGTAGTCGCGCCGTTGCTCGGCGGTGGTAGTGCCGAGGGCTATGGTGCGTGTAACGTCGGTGGTACCGCACAGGTATTGTCCGCCGGTGTCGATCAGCAGCAGTCCTTCGGGCTTAAGCGTGTAAGCGCTTTCGGGCGTGGCGGTGTAGTGGACAATCGCGCCGTGGTCGGCATAGCCCGCTATGAGGTCGAAGCTCTCGTCGCGATAGTCGGCGTCAGCCTGCCGGCGCAGCTTGATGGCAAGCGTCTGCACGTCCACCTCGGTGAGCGTCTCGCCCGAGGCCACACCACTCTTGAGGCGGCGTATCAGCCTTGCGAGGGCCACGCCGTCGCTCTCGTGGGCACGGCGGAAGCCGGCTATTTGCGCCTCGTTCTTGATTGACTTGAGCTTGGCGATGGGCGACGCGGCGTACACCTTGCCGCACATCAGCGCCTGCCCCAAGCTGTCGCTCACGCTGTTGGGGTCGAGCAGAATTACGTCGCCCTCGTTGCGGCGCTCAAGAAAGCGGAGGATATCGTCGTAGTCGCGCACTCCCACGTGATACCGCTTAAGGTGCGCTTTAGCCTCGGGGCTCAGCTTTTGCTCGTCGATAAAGATATCGTTGGAGCGCTCACCCAGATAGGCGAAAGCGATAGTGACCGGCGTGCGCGCCACATCAGCGCCGCGCAGGTTGAAGAGCCACGCTATATCGTCGAGCGAGGCCACGAGCATACTGTCGGCGCCCTGATCCTCAATAAGTTCTTTCACGCGAGCTATTTTGCTCTCGACGGTTTCGCCGGCAAGCTCCTCGTCGTGCACCTCGACGGTGGTCATCGGGCGCGGCGGACGGTCAGTCCACAGGCGGTCGGCAACATAGAACTCGGGAGCCAGCAGAAAACCGTGCTCGCCACAGAACACCTCGAGGCGATTGGCATCGACAATCGAGAAGAGGCGTCCGTCGATGGCCACGGTGTCCTCGTCGTGCAGGTTGGCGGCGAGCCATTCCTCGATGGTGGGCTCACCGGCAACATTCTCTTTCATCAGCTCAATGCCGCTGCCGGCAAGCTCGAGTTCGGCTTGCAGGAAGTAGCGAGAGTCGGTCCAGAGGAGCGCTTTGGTTTGTGTCACTACCGCGGTACCGTTGCTGCCGGTGAAGCCGGTGAGCCACTCGCGGAATTTCCAGTGGTCGGCCATATACTCGCTATGGTGCGGGTCGGTGCCGGGAATGATTACGGCGTCGGCGCCGAGCCGACTCATCAAATCACGTAATTCTTGAATATGAGACATTTATTTAGTATTGTTCTTTATTATAGGTTCGTAACGCGACAGAAAGGCCGAAAGGTCTTTCAAAAATTTCACATCAAATCATGCGGGAAGTAATCCCACACATCTTACATCACCATTTGGTGCGTGGCGGAGTGACCGTGGTGGGAGCGGTCACACGCTGGCCGGCGCGACGGTCGCTCGAACGCCCGGTGAAGGTGCGCGGGTTCTCACCTTGCAGTCGCTGCCCGTAGTAATATACGTAACGCGAGTCCTTGCCGTAGCCGTCGCCCAGGTCTTGGAACGAGCGCACGTCGGCATCGCGCATTGCCACGCCACGGAAGTAGACGTAGCGATTGTCGACGGTGTAGCCCACGCGTTGATGGTCGTAGTAGTAGCCCTGATTGTTGGCCGGGGGCGGCGGTGGCGCTCCGTTGTCGCCGTAGCCATAGCCACCATTGTCGTAGCCTTGGTTCACGCTACGGCCTATCATGCCGCACGCGCTCAGCACCAGTGCGGCTATGGCCATAATGGCACATATTGACTTCTTCATATAGCTGTATATTTTTTGAATTTGGTTGATTTTTCCATTGATGAATGGCGATTACGCTTCGCGGGTAGTGCCGCGCACAATCAGGCGCGTCTTCACCACTCGCTTGGCGGCATGGTCGATGGGCAGCACGCCCTCCACGGTGTCGATAAGCACCGTTGCCGCCTCACGGCCTACGTCCACTCCGCGCTGCTCGACCGTGGTGAGCATCGGGTCGCACGACACGGCGTGAGTGTCGTTGCCGAAGCCGCACACCGCCACGTCGTCGGGCACTCGCAGTCCCAATTCCTTAGCCGAGTAGAGCACACCTATGGCGGTATCGTCGTTGACGGTGAAGAAGGCGTCGGGGCGGTTGTCGGCACGCAAGAGCTCGGGTGCCCGCTTTCGCGCGTCCTCATAATTGTCGCATATCACCGTCAGCTCCTCCTCGGGCGTCAGTCCGTGCTTATACAGGGCGTCCTTATAGCCATTGTAGCGGTTCTGCGAAATCTCAAGCGACATCGGAGCGCCGAAGAAGGCTATGCGGCGGCAGCCGGTCTCCACCAGATGGCTCACCGCGTTGAAAGCGCCTTGATAGTCGTCCACCACCACACGGCTGGCGTTGAGCGCAGGGCAAATGCGGTCGTAGAACACCAGCGGTATGCCGTTCTCCACCAGCTTCTCAAAGTGGCCGTATTGATTGGTATCCTTGGCTTGCGACACTATTATGCCGCACACCTTGTTCTGCATGAAGCTTTGGCAAATCTCCACCTCGCGCTCGTAGGTCTCGCCGCTTTGAGCCACCATTATGCGATAGCCACGGCGCGACGCCTCTTCCTCAACTCCCTTGAGTATCGACGAGAAATAGTAATGCACAAACTCGGGTATAATCACACCTATGATTTGCGAGGGTTTCTTGCGAGAGTGACGCAGCTGCTCGGCTATCACATTGGGATAATAGTTATGCTCTCGGGCGTACTTCTGAATCATCTCGCGGCGCTCCTTGCTTATGTTGTGACTATCTTTAAGCGCACGTGAGACTGTCGCCACGCTCACACCCAGTTGCGCGGCAATGTCTTTCATCGTTAATGCCTGAAATTCTTCCATCTTTTGTTTATGTTACTTTGGTTTTTGCATAGTTTGAGCCGTCAAAATTATACATTATTCTTTAAACAGCCAAAAAAACAAATATTAAATAACCTTAATGCAATCGGTTGCTCACAGGTCAAGCTCATCTGCGCCTTCCGCCGCTCCCCGCCCAATCAATCGGCAAAACAGCGCTTTATTTGGCTGCAATCACCCGAATCCACCCAATTCCAGCCAAATAAAACACGATTTTTGTCATTTTTCAGCTTTGCACGGCGCTTTTGTTAACCCTCAGAATAGTCGCATAAAAATGAGCGAAATCTCACGGCGAAAAAAATTACTGAAAAAATTCTTTAATTATTGCCGCTGTTTCAAATATTATTTTTAATTTTGCGTTTGAAAAGTAGAGATTTTCCGAAAAATCTATATAACAATATATTAATTAAGGACTTATAAAAACCTATAACATTACAATGGCAAAGTTTGACAAAGCAATTTTGGCAAAGTACGGTATCACCGACGCTACCGAGGTTATCTACAACCCCAGCTACGAGGAGTTGTTCAAGGAAGAGACTGTTGATGGACTGACCGGCTACGACGTGGGTCAACTCACCGAGCTCGGAGCTATCAACGTTATGACCGGTGTCTACACCGGACGCTCGCCTAAGGACAAATTCATCGTAATGGACGAGAACTCGAAGGACACCGTGTGGTGGACCACTCCCGAGTATCCCAACGACAACCACGTGGCCTCAATCGAGACATGGAACGCGGTGCTCGAGCTCGCCAAGAAGGAACTCTGCGGCAAGAAACTCTACGTGGTAGACGGCTTCTGCGGAGCCAACAAGGACACCCGCATGAAGGTGCGCTTCATCATGGAGGTGGCTTGGCAGGCTCACTTCGTTACCAACATGTTTATCCGCCCCACAAGCCAGGAAGAGCTCGACCAAGAGCCCGACTTCGTGGTTTACAACGCCAGCAAGGCTAAGGTGGAGAACTACAAGGAGCTCGGACTCAACAGCGAGACCGCTGTAGTGTTCAACGTAACTTCGCGCGAGCAGGTAATCCTCAACACATGGTACGGCGGCGAGATGAAGAAAGGACTCTTCTCGATGATGAACTACTACCTGCCTCTCAAGGGCATCGCCGCTATGCACTGTAGCGCCAACACCGACATGAACGGCGAGAACACCGCCATCTTCTTCGGTCTCTCAGGCACAGGCAAGACCTCCCTCTCGACCGACCCCAAGCGCCTCCTCATCGGCGACGACGAGCACGGATGGGACGACAACGGCG